>JBBSYF010000012.1:0-4619 GCA_038045405.1 Nanobdellota archaeon
TAGGCGCGACAGGAATGCAAGGGCGAATAGTTACAAGAGACCTCTTGGAAAGTGGATATTCTGTTCTTTTGTGTGGAAGAGATGAAAAAAGAGTGCAACACTTGCTTAACAAACACAAGAAAAAAACTGCCTTTGAATATGTTGATTTAACAGATATAAGTAACACTGTTAAAGTTATAAAAAATTCTGGAGCAAAAGTTTTGATAAATGCTGCAGAGGGTGATTGGAATTTGAATTCTTTACTTGCCTGTATTAAGACTGGAGTTCATTCTGTTGATTTGGGTTCGGATATTCCGATGCTGAAAAAACAACTGGCATTAAATAAAGAGCTCAAAAAAGAAAAGATTATACACATAACTGGATGTGGCTCAGTTCCAGGAATAGGAAATGTTATGCTGAATTATGCCGATGGAAAATTTGACAAAATAGACACTGTTGACGTGGGGTTTGCATGGGATTCGAATATAAAAAAATTCTTTGTTCCTTTTTCTATGGAAAGTATTCTTGAGGAATTTACAATGATTGCCCCATACTTACACAATAATAAAACAATGAGGGTTAAACCAATAGATTCAATTGTTCGTGTTTACCATAAAGGAGTTGGGAGAGAAGATCAATTTAATGTTGGGCATCACCCTGAAACATATACTTTTAATCAATTTTGCAAGAAAAAAGGAGTGAAAAATATTGAATTTTATGCTGGTTTCCCGGACCATTCAATGAATGTTATTCAAACTCTTGTAGACTTGGGTTTCGCGAGAAACAAACCTGTGAAATTCAAAGGAATGGATATAATGCCAGATGAATTTCTAACCGAGCTTTTGAAAGATTTGAAAATGCCAAAGGATTACACTGAGACTGAGAATCTTTGGGTTTTGATAAAGGGAAAGCACAATGGTAAGTCTAAGGAAATACTAATGGAGTGCATTGTCCCCCCTTTAAAAGGATGGGAAGAGGCTGGTTGCAACATTGATACGGGAATGCCTGCAAGCATCATGGCTCAGATGATTCTTAAAAAAGTTATTACTAAACCTGGAAGTTACTCTCCCGAGGACATCGTGCCTCCTGCAGCATTTTTTAAAGAGTTAAGAAAGAGAAAGTTACTTGTGTACGAAAACGGGAAAGTAATAAACTAAATTTGAAATAAAGAAAATTCTTTTTAATTAATCGCAACAAATCTGTCTCGCCCTGTTTCTTTTGCTTTGTACATCGCTTTATCTGCACGCTCTTTGAAAGATTTTCCAGTGTCTTTTTGGGCATAACAAGTCAAGCCCCCGGAAACAGTCATTTTATACTTCTTAAGAACAGGGTCAGATTTTATTGCGCCACGGATACGTGCTGTGATGAGCTTCGATTTTTCAAGATCTGTTTGAGGAAGAAGAATGAAGAATTCCTCTCCACCAAAACGTGCAGCAACATCTGATAGTCTAAGCTGTTTCTTAATAACATAGGCAAGTCTTTTAAGAAGTTCATCGCCTTTTATGTGTCCGTACGTATCATTTATTTTTTTGAAGAAGTCTATGTCTACTAGGAATAGACAAAGTTTTTGGTAACCTCTTTGAGCTTTTTCCAATTCCATTTCTAGAATGTTTTCAAAGAATCTGCTGTTGTAAAGCCCGGTTTTTTCATCAAGCGTAGCAAGGTCGTAGAGATCAGAGATATGTTTCTTCTGCTTGTGGCTCATCTCCTTAAAAGTTTCATGTATATTTTTCTTAAAATCTGGGTGAAGAACATCTGTTTTCTTAACTGATTTACTTTTCATTAGAGTGAGAGCAAAAGAACATTAATAAAGTTTTTTAAGAAAATTTATAAACAGAATTTACCTAATTCAGTTATGTACAACTACACAAATTATAGTTATATGGATCTTACAAACGAATGGCAAAGAGCAGTATTAGGAGGTGCCGTAGGAACTCTTATTGCATTCGGAATTTTGTTTATGATTTTGGTTTTCGCAGCACTTTATGTTTATCACTCTTTAGCTTGGATGAAAATTGCCAAGAAGATGAAGTACAAAAAAGCATGGCTTGCTTGGGTTCCTTTTGGATCTAGCGCCATGCGTCTTCAACTTGGAAAATTCCATTGGGCATGGGTTTTCTTGTGGATTTTTCCCCCAGCAGTAATAGTGTTGCTAACTATAGCAACATGGAGAATTTTTGAGAAACTTAGGTATTCAGGATGGCTCGCACTTTCCTTCCCATTAATGTTCATTCCAGGAGTTTCGTGGCTTGGTTGGATTGCATATCTCGTGATAATCGGAAGAGTTGCTTGGGGAAAGAAGTAATCAGTTTCTAGACATAAATATTTATAAGTATTCTTTGTGAATGAAAATTATGGCGATTCAAAATTATGTTGAACAAATTTTTCCAGTTGAATGCATGGGCAGAGATAGTAACGGAAATGAGGTTTTAGCAATTCCTGAAAGAGTGAAAGTTCTAATAGCTAAGAGCCCTTGTTCAAACACCATCTCTAGCTCGGTTGAGTGTCCTTACAATACGGGAGCGCATGGGCAGAGATGCAGGGCTTCACATCCGGGACAAGACAAAGTATTGAACGGAGTTATCTGTCCTTACTCATTTGACATTCCTTATTGTCTTGAAGTAAATCATTAAAAAATATTTTATTTTGTAATTAAAACTTTGACAATAGGGTTTCTATCTTTGCTTAAGCTTAATCTGTTAAAATCATTGTATGAATCAAAGTAGTGTACTCTTTTAGGAGGGTCTTGAGGATTATCAATGAATGAAAAATTTTGATGCACGTTTCTTATAACTTTGTAGACCGTTCCTTGAATTTCTTCGTCATTTCTTTCTCCCGAAGTTTCTTCTCCTTTAGCTAAATATCTCCCTTCATCTGTCGTTCTTCTTAAGATTAGGGTTTCTCCGATGTGTGGAAGAGATTCAGTTTCAACTTCCATGGTTTTTTCTAAACCGCCTTCTCCTAGATGTTTCATGAAATGTAAATTGTACTTCATATTTTCAGTATCAAGAAATTATTTATAAACTTTTAGAAAGATACGTTCACTTATTAAAATCAGTTATTGAAATCATTTACTGATATCGCTTGTTTTTTTGTATCTTATGTAGAGCTTATCAAGAATCTCAATGATTTTTTGTCTTTGTTCTGCATTTCCAAGCCCCTTCCAGTCTAGAAGAACAAAGTCAATTTCTTCATCCGTCTTTTCAACAGCTTCTTTTATCATTTCTTCTGTAAAGGGAAAAGCATACTGAGAGATGATGTGGGAGATTGCTATGTTGGACTTAAGTTGAATCTTGTTAAAGCTCGGACAATAGTGCGGTCCCCCGATACCCACGGCTATTTCATTGTAAGGATTTAGCTTAAAATTTTTCATTGTTTCTGATATTGACTTTGCTACAATAAATCCCGCTTTTCTGTCTGCCCATTCCGTTTCTGTCGAACCGATTTCAATAAAGATGCATGGTTTGTCAATAAGTGGGCCATGATGTGTTGCTTCAAGGGTCAATTTGTACTCTTTTAAGTTGTATTGCAACATATTGTCATGAATTCTTTCAAATGCTTGTTTCATAAACAACGCGGAGGATTTGCAAACCTTTCCGGGCTCACCGCCAAAGTCAGCAGAGCGCCAATTTCCCGGTGCGTGAACAGAAAGAGTTTTCTCATTGCTTTCCGATTTGTGTTTTGATGCAAAAATTATGAAATCAAAGGGGTCTATTCTGTCCAAATCAATGTTCTCGGTGTGGATTATCTCCTTATCAACAAGATAAAACTTGAAATCTCCAAATTGGCTTAACTGCGTCGTTATGTTAACTCCCGCCTTGTCTAGTTTACTTGCTACTATAAGGAAATTTTCGTATGACATGATTAAGTATAAAAACAAGATTTCTTAAATATTATGATGACGCAGCTTATCTTATTGTTTGTTGGAATTCTTGTTCTTCTTTTAGGCATTCCAATAGGAAATTTC
Organism: Nanobdellota archaeon; assembly: GCA_038045405.1. Classification (GTDB taxonomy): domain Archaea; phylum Nanobdellota; class Nanobdellia; order Pacearchaeales; family GW2011-AR1; genus ASMP01. The sequence continues at coordinate 3,947 of JBBSYF010000012.1, forward strand.
TTAGCGAAACAAACGAAGGAAGAGTTGAAAGATGGGCGAATATGGTTTAAGTTAATAATAATGCTAAGTTTGATTGGAGTTTTAGCTGGTCTGTTCTTTAGAAATGACTTTTTACTTTTTACTTTTGCTTTTATCGCGATTGTTACAAGCAGAAGTTTGAATGTTAGAAGAAAGGTTAATAGGTAAGCTAATTAAATAAAAAATTTCATTAATTTTTATGGCTAAACAAAAAACGATACTATATGTTGAAGATTCCTTAGCAATGTTGCTGGCTGCTGGAATGCAGCTCGAAAGGGCTTTTCCAGGCTATCATATTGTCCTCAGCGTTGGGAGGCAAGACACATTCTCCAAAATTGAAAGTGGAAAGATAAAACTTGAAGAAATAGCACTTGTATGCACTGACGGACGACTTGCTGAAGGTTCAAAAGGATGGGAAGTTGCTGAAGATTTAGTTAGCAGAGGTTTTACAGGTCCATTGTTGTACACTTCAGAGACTAAGATACCGAATGGAAAAGAAGTATTATACCTGGAAGTTGGTGTTGACAAATGCGGGGATGGCCTTATTGAAGCGATAAAAAGGCACATCTAAGAAAATAGTGTGATGTTTTTCGATTGAAGGTGTATAGGTTCATGACATATGTCACCCCCTAAAACAATCTTCTAAAATCAAAAT
>JBBSYF010000013.1:0-15406 GCA_038045405.1 Nanobdellota archaeon
ACTCGAGTTACTTAATGATAGATAAGTTCAATGTAACAAACAAAACATATCGAACTATGGACAATGTAACATTCCCCGGTTTGTTTGTTAATGCTTCACACATTGGAAACTCTGTGATTAATGCCTCACATCTTACTGCCGCAATGATTAACGCAACGCATATTGCAATCTCTGCAGTAAACTCCACTCATATCTTAGACAACACAATTCTTGCGGGGGATTTGAACTCGGATGTGAATGCAAGCATAGACTTAACACACTTTACAAAAGCACAATGGAATGTAACAAACGCGACTTACCTTCCACTATACGGAGGCACGATGACTGGAAACCTAAACATGGGTAATAAGACAATTGAAAATGTCTTTAAACTAACTATTAACACAGGAGGAGCAGTTGACCCTCCTTATAAAATTGGAAATATAACATATGCAACTTATGTTCCATCGATGACAGGAATAAAAGAAGAAACTTCTGGAACAATAACTTTGGATGGAGACTATGTAATCGACTTCAATAACTTAGAGAATGGTTCTGATTTATGGCTGTTCTCTCAAATAACAGACTTTGGAAAAGATTGGGAAAATCTGCAGGTGATATTGACTCCAGGATTTGAGGGCAATGTTTGGTACACTAAAGATCCTGCCGCAAAAACTTTAACAATTCATGGGAGCAAGAATGGAGAAGTTTCTTACAGAATGACTTCGAGCAGATATGACTGGGCAAACTGGGGAATTATTGCAGATGAGCAAATTGTAGGTTCTGGGTTTGAAGAAATAAAAAAAGCTCAGAAACCAATCAATGATAAAGAATTAGCAAAAATTGAAGCGGCTAAAAAGAAGAAATAAACGCAAAAACAGAAAATCAGCAGAAACCCAGATCTCCCTTATAAAACCCTCTTTAAAGCCAGAAAATTACCTAAATTTCAGTATTTTTCAGCAATTTTCAGCAATTTTTGTCATCCAACCAGCTAGCAAGATTTGTCAGCCCCAAGAACAATAGTTAGGGATAAACCATTCGTATAAAAAAGTTTAAATAGTTATATTTCATATAATTTATTATGGAAGTAGAAGCAAAGAAATGGGGAAGCTCTTTAGGCATAATTTTGCCAAAAGACATTGTCAAGAAAGAAAGAATCGTAGAAGGTCAAAAAATCATAGTTAATATTCTAAGCAAAAAAATAACAGTGGGGGATATGTTCAGAATGGTTGAAAAAAATCCCCTTCCGAAATCAAAAGATAGCAGGAGTGTAAGGGAAGTCATGGCTGAAATAGATAAAGAATTAGAGCCCGAATCGTCCACTTAAAATGTCTTATTTTTATGACAGTTACGCAATTATTGAGATTTTAGAAAGAAATGAAAATTATTTAAAATTTTCTAATAATGTAATAACCACCAGTGTTCTTGACTTATTTGAAGTTTATTACTATTTATTGAAAAAACACAACAAAATAACCGCTGATTATTGGGCAAAAAAATTAAATTTTAATTTTCTTGAAATTGCCCCTTTAGTTTCTATTGAAGCAAGTGAATTTCGATTTGATAATAAAAAAGAAGATTTATCTTTAGTAGATTGCGTTGGATATATTTTGGCACTTAAAAATAATTTGAAGTTTCTAACAGGCGATGAGAAATTTGAAAATAAGGAAAATGTCGAATTTGTGAAGAAGTAGAATTGATAAAATTATACAAAAAATACAAGAAAAATACAAGAAAAATATGAAAACCCAAAACCAATATTTACATTTAAATATCTAAAACCAATGTTTGTATTTTAAAAATAGAAACAGAGTATATAAAATCCAATGCATTCTTATTGCCATATGCCAGTCCATAAAGTTAATAACACAAATATAAAATATCCTGTAAAATTCCCCGTAAGATTCCTCATAAGATGCCCTTTTTGTAATTCAACAAAAGTAAAAAAACAAGGCAAAAGAAAAAGCAAACTCCAAATAACCCAAAAATACCTCTGCAAGAAATGCGACAAATATTTCTCAGACAACGAAAAAAGAATTTTAAACAAAACCTATCCTGCAAAAATAATCCTCCAGTCAATTTCTCTTTACAACTTAGGTCATAGCCAGCAAAAAGTTTCAAAATTAATAGCACAAAGATACAAAATCATAGTCCCACAAAGAACAATCAGCGAGTGGCTCAATACCTACAAAAATGTCTGCACATTTCATAAAATGAGAAAACAGGCAATAAAACTCTATCCTCCAGATGAAATCATTGAAACAAATACATTCATGCACAACAATCTTCCTTACAAATTCCAGATTCACAGAGCAAAATTAAAACTTTTATTTAACTCTGAATTGTACAATAACAAATTTTCTGACAACAAGAAATTTGAAAAACAGATAATTTTTTATCTTAAAAAAATTCCAACAAGGGAGTTTCCCCATCATATCTTTAGACCAAAAGCCGAATCAGAGACAGAAACTAGGGGGAAGTTAGAAAGATCTTCACAATTAAAATTTGAGACCCTTAAATTTACCAGGATGCAAAAGCAAAATTTAGCAAATAAATTGACAAACATGGCTTTGAACCTGGCAAAAACAAATAAAGACCGGCATCAATCTGTCCAGGATTTTATGCTGATTAATGATTCAACAACCATAGCAACAGAAATACCGGTTTATCTGACAAATGATGATATAAAATATTTTTTAAAAAGAGGATTTCAGCTTCCCTTGGAAAATTCGCAAACCCCAATAACAGGACATATAGACTTATTGCAGATTAGAAATGGCTTGATTCATATTCTGGACTACAAGCCAGGGGCAGATAAAATAAACCCAATAAATCAATTAACAATATATGCTTTAGCTCTTGCATCAAGATTTCAAATACCCCTAAAATCCTTTAAATGCGCATGGTTTGACGATAAAAACTACTATGAGTTTTTTCCTTTGCATGTTGTTTATGCATTGCTGAAGAAGAAGTAAAATGTTATTTTATATAATAATTAATCAATAAAAATCATTTTTAATTATATCATATAACAGATATAAGATATAACCATAAAGCTTAAAAAGTGTTTATTTGTTATATAATCTAAAGAATGAAATGGAAAATATAAAAAGAATATTTATAGAAAACGCAAGAGAATATCACAGAAATGCTCTTGCGGCAGAGAATAAAAGTGAATACAATACTTCTGTTACTTTATACTTTAAAGCTATTTCTGCCTTGTGTGATATTTATATTTTTATAAAAGAAGGAAAAACTCCTTCAAATCATACGGAAAGGTTTAGAATTCTTGAGCTAAAATACCCTGAAATTTATAAAATAATTGACAAAGACTTTCCTTTTTATCAAGATAGTTACAGGCAAAACTTACAAAAGAAGTTTCATTGATGCTTAAAAATGATACAAAAAGATTATTTGAAATTCTTGGAATCAAAATCTAAAAGTTTTGAAAAAGATAAGGGTATATTCGATATAGTAGTCTATGGCTCAAATGTAAAGGGAAAAATAGAAGCAAGAGATATAGACATTCTAATTATCTTTAAAGAAAAGCCTTTAGCAGAAAGAGTTGAAATCACCCAAAGATTTAAAGAGAAAATTGGTAAAGAAATTGGAAAATTAGATATAAAAACAATTAATTTGTCAGAATTATTTGAAACTAATTTTCTTGCAAGACAAGCAATATTAACAGAGGGCTATAGCTTGATTAATAGGATACCTTTTTCAGAGAAAATTGGATTTTTAAGTTATTCTCTTTTTACATATAAATTAAAAAATTTAAGCCATAACGATAAAACAAAATTCACTTATTCATTAATAGGAAGAGGCAAAAATCAAGGGATTTTAAAAAAATTAAATGCCAAACCGCTCGGAAAAGCAGTTATTCTATTGCCTATACAAAATAGTTCTTTTTTTGAAGATTTTTTAAAAAAATGGAAAATAGATTATAATAAGAAAAATATTCTAATCTCTGAATTATAATTATGGCAATTCAAAAATTAATAAAAGAACTTGCAAAGAAAAATAACAAAAAGATAGGTAAAAAAGCAATCCAAAAAATAAGTGAGATACTTGAGCAAAAATTAGGGTTTATTATCTTGAAATCTTCAAGAAACGCAGATTTTTCAGGAAGGATTATTATTAATGAATCAGATGTTAGTGAATAAGAGAGATGCAGCTACAAGAACTTTAACAATTCATGGGAGCAAGAATGGAGAAGTTTCTTACAGAATGACTTCGAGCAGATATGACTGGGCAAACTGGGGAATTATTGCAGATGAGCAAATTGTAGGTTCTGGGTTTGAAGAAATAAAAAAAGCTCAGAAACCAATCAATGATAAAGAATTAGCAAAAATTGAAGCTGCTAAAAAGAAGAAATAAACTTGTTGATAAGCTAAGAGTTCTGCCTAAGGAAAAGATTGAAGGCTTTAATCTCAAACTGGACAAATCAAAAAGTAACTAAAAACAAAGTCAAGTATTCATTGGCAAAGAAAAAGTCTGAATACTACACCGTTAATTAAAAAGGACGTGAAAGGGATAGAGGAGTAGCTCAGCCGAGACCACAAGATTGTTACTGAAAAGACTCAAAAACTTTAAGCTTAAATTTTTTATTTGTCCTTTTTTCTCTTTATCTGTTCTTCCAAAAGAGAGAAAAGTTTATCATGAACTGATTTTGGAACATCAAGTTTGTGTGTATATATTAATTTTTCAACTACATTCCCTAACTCAAAAAAAGCAGTTTCTTTTCCCAAATCAACTTGAAATTTAATTTCTTCTACGATGATATCCCAGTTTATTGGATAATTATTTTTTATAATGTTTACAATATCATCTTCGTCTTTAGTTCTTCTTGTTGCACATTTCATTATTATTATGTCATGCTTATCTGCTATTTTTAATTTCAAATTTTTTCCAAACTGATGAATTTGGACTGCTCTTTCTTGCATATTCTTAGAAAAGGTAAAATCTATAACTTCAAGATTAAATAAATCAAATCTAGAATCTCCGAGATTAATCATCTGGGGGGTGTTATTTTTTACACCATAAACTTCGGTTGCATCAGTTTCCTTGTAACCCAAAGAAAGTGCCGCTTTTTTAAATTCTGTTCTTTCTTTTTTATCTGTAAAGACTAAATCAACATCTTTTGTAGCGTCTTTTAATCCTAAAAACATCATGGCAGTTCCACCAATTGCATAAACTACTATCTCTTCTGGAAGTTTATCTCCAATTTGAATTAACAACTGATTTTGGTCTTTTATTGAAATCATTTACGATATCCTGTTAAATCTTCAATAGAAAATGGGATAAACACTCTCCACTTTTCTTCAATTGAAGCAAAATATTTAGATTTAAGATTGGGAATTATATACTTGTATTCATGTTCATTTTTTAATGCAGCGTGGTATTCAAAAATTTTGTTCATTTTTTTTACTCTGGGAATTACAACCATTATTAGAGAATATAACGCCCCAACCTCTCTAACTAAATTATTTTTCTTTGCCAATCGATAAAGTTCGCCCCAATTTTTTATCTTTTTGTATAAACCAAGGGAGGCTAAAATATACCTAAATCTGTGGGTTTTTAAGGCATAAATTATGGTTTCTTCAATAGATACGTTCCTTCCGTATATCTTATAAACTTCAGATGAAGACAGTTTTATAGGAGAATTTTCATTAATTATGTCTATATAACTAGTTCCTCCCAGTCTATTTTGTTTGGAGATAAAATAAATTCTAGAATTATTTGAATCTTGTTTGGTTATAACATAACCTTCTTTTCTGAGTCTATAAATTAGATAAATCGCTCTAGTTCTGTCTACATTCAATGCGTTCTTTATGGATTCAATCGTCTGTACTCCATTAACTTTTTTAATTAATTCATTAACTCTCATATCTAAATGTGCTTACATTTATTTATAAACCCTTCGGTTATCTACAGATAGACACCTAAATGTGCTTACATTTATTTATAAATCCTTTTATCAAACACCAAAAGTATACACAGTTCAGGAACCGAAACAATATCCAGGAAAGATTGTATAGTCTATTACTCATATGAGTAACATGTTGCCTAACAGAAATAAAAGGGAAAGAAAATATAAAGGTTTATATAACTCACTATAGTTAACTATATATGAAAACAACAATTCAGTTGGACAAATCTGTGGTAAAAACACTGGGAGAAATTAGAGAGCACCCCAGACAAACTTATGAAGAACTTATTAGTAGAATGATAATTGTTTTTAAGAATTTGAAAAAAAGAAATCAGTATGATGAATTTCTCCATAAGATTCAGCAACAGAAGATGAAAGAGTTGTGGGATAACAAAGAGGATGAAGAATGGGAAAATGCCTAAATCTGGAGATATTATTCTAACAAAAGTTCAGTTTGTTAACACTTTTGAGGTTAAAACTAGACCTGCTCTTGTTTTATTTGAAGAATATGATAATGTGGTTGTTGCTGGAATTACCAGTAATTTGAAAATGGATGGTGTTCCCCTTCTTAAAAAAGAAGGAGCAATAAAAGATAGCGTCATAAAACTAAACTATCTCTTTACAGTTTCTAAAGAAATGATTTCAAAAACCCTTTTTCATTTGAACCTTAAGAAAAAAAGAATAGTCTTTGACGAGTTAAAGAAGAAACTTGAACCCTTAGTTGAATGATAAATTGCTTTCCTTTTGTTAAAAACAAAAAATGCTGTTAACTAACAAAATGTTAAGTCTAAGCCTAAGGAGTGTTTTAGAATAATCTTTATAAATCGCAAACCCTTGTCTATTAGATGTCTCGGAAAAAGGGTTTGTCAGAGGTTGTTACAACTGTGATAATCATTCTTTTATCTCTTGTTGCTGTTGGTATTGTGTGGGTTGTTGTAAAAAATGTTGTATCCTCCGGAGCTGAAGGAGTTTCTCTTGGAATGTTTACAAACAGCCTTGTGATAAAAAGTGTTGTTTTGGAAAATAATTCTGTTTTAGTGGATGTTAAAAGAAATTCTGGGGGGGATAATATCACCTTTGTAAAGTTCATTTTTGAAAATGGAACAGATTCTCAGACAGTAGAAAAGAAAGCAACTCTCCAAGAATTGGAACAGAAAACTTTCTCTTTTTATTTAAGTGACTTACTGATTAATAACATAAGTAAAGTTTCAATTGCCGCAGTTTATGTTGATTCTTCTGGAAAAATAAAGTTAGGAAATGTCGTTGCTAACTTTAAACTAAAAAATACGAAGGCATTTAGTGGAACTGGAACTGGTTGGGTTGCTAAAAACTTTGAAAATTATGGGCCTGTCGGAGTTGGCAAAGCAGTGTATGGAGTATCCGCTGCAGGTGGGCTATTCCCTAAATTTGAGAAGGTAATAATTGACCCTCTTGATGTTAAAGTTGGAGACAATCAAACTTTTACAGTGTACCTCTCTTCTTCGTATAATATAACTGAAGTTACAACAGTAACACAATTAGACAAGGAGGTTTTAACTCTACCTCTTATAAAAGTTGTAGACGGGGTTTATTCTGCGACATGGAAAGTTTATGACACACATACTCAAGTTTATCGGACAAACTTTACTGCGAAAGATTCTGGCGGAAATGTGAATTTTCATTTCATGACGTGGACGGACCCTTGCACTGGATTTGCACACGGAACCACATCTACAGTAACCACCGGATGTACAATTTCAACAATTGATGGAGTAGATAATGGTAATATTGTAATTGGGCAGGGCGGTTCTATAACTATTAACGATGGAGCCACTCTTGCTTACGCTCCCGGATATTCCGTAAGTAAGACTGGAACAGGTTCGATTTCTTTAGGTAGCACTGGAATTATTACTAAACAATATCTTTTTTACCCTGATGTTGATGGAGACTCCTATGCCAAAAATGGCACTTTTTCATTACACACTTCTACAACTTTTTCTCAAAAAGTAAGAGCGGCATCCGCTTTAAGCACTTCCGATGCCAATGATGCAGATATTAATTGTTGGGTTAACAAGTACACGGATGCAGACGCTGATGGATATTGTAATGGTTCCGGATTAACTTGTGTTGGTAGCCAAGCAGGTTATGCTTCCTCTTGTAATGCTTATACAGATTGTAATGACGCAAGCGGCACAGTTTGGCAAACTTTAAGTTGTGAAGTTGATGCAGACAATGATAATTATTGTGGTGCTAATGCAGATGCATGCGTCGGCGCCGCATGTACAGAGACGTGCGCTGGCGCAGCTAGTGCTGACTGCAATGACGCAAGCGGCTCTGTTTGGCAAACTTTGAGTTGTGAAGTAGACGCAGATAACGATAACTATTGTGGTGCTAATGCAGATACATGCGTCGGCGCTGCCTGCACTGAAACATGTGCCGGAGCTGCTAGTGGAGATTGTAATGATGCAAACGGCACTTTCTGGGCTACTGGTTATGGTATAGACAATGATGGGGATAACTATGGTCAGTCTACTTCTGGATGTAACAATGGCGCATCACCGTTGACTGCTACTGCGGGGCAAGATTGCTATGATTCCAATGCAAGTGCATATCCTGGGCAAACATCATACTTTACAGTTAGTAGAGGGGATGCCTCTTATGACTATGATTGTTCTTCTGGTACAGAGGAAAAACAATATACTACAGTCGGAGTCAAAAAAGTTTGTGTTTGTGATGGGGGTTGCACTGGTGTATTAAACAATTGCTTGAATTCAGTTGGTGGCAACACTGGTTGGCAGACTTCTGTACCAGCTTGCGGTGTTGGCGGTACTTACTATACAAGCCTTGGAGATCCATGTCTTACTAGAGAAGCCCCAGTAGGCTGTACGACAGATTACACTACTTCTGAGGCAAGAACCCAGTCCTGCCGTTAGAAATCATAATTAACTTTATTAAAAGAAGAGAGGGAGACAGAAAGTATTATAAACTAAAGTTAACCTATTTTAACTATGGTTAATACATATAAACTAAAGTTAACTAACCTTCAGCAGAAGATTTTGAGATTGTTCTTTATCAAATCTGGAGTATCTTTGAATCAGAGGGGAATTGCCAGAATACTTGAAGTTAGCCAGCCTGCCGTTATGAAAGCTCTTCCAAGATTAAGCGAAGAGAGAATGATAAATGTAAAACAAGATAACGAATCTAAAAGGTGGTCTGTAGAGTTAAACAGAGACAATCATAAGGTGATTCAACTAAAAAGATCAGACAATTTAAAACAGATTTACGAATCAGGTCTAGCAGATTTCTTAGAAAAAGAATTTGCAGGAGCAACCATAATTATTTTTGGAAGTTATGGAAGGGGGGATGATACTGAAACTTCTGACGTAGACATTGCAGTGATTGGGAGAAAAGATAAACTACTAAAATTAGAGGAATTTGAACTTGCTCTAAGCAGAGAGATAACTGTACAATTTTACAACTCGTGGAAAGAGATACACAAATATTTAAAAAACAACATCTTAAGTGGAATACTCCTTTCAGGGAGTGTTGACCTATGAAAGATCTAAAAGATTTTGAAGAATTTATCAAAAAAGGAATTGTTAAAAAACAAAGCCCTGACGAGTCTAGAGCTAAGTTTCTTATTAAAGAATCAGAGAAAAACTACCTCTTTTTGTTACAGTTACTGAACAAATTTGAAATTGAGGATAATATTCAAATACATTCATAAAATCTTGTTATGATATTCTAATGGAACTTATAAGGGCGAAAATGCTCCTTGATGGATATAGTGCCTCCGGGTTTGATGCCCATAAAGCAGAGATTGCCTACCTGAAAATTTTGAATTTTGAATATAAAGATACAGAATTTTTGGACAAGATGAGATTCTTTAGGAATGGTATGATGTATTATGGAACAATTCTTGATAAAGAATATGCCGAGAAGGTTGTTGAATTTACCAAAAAGATTCATAAAAAGTTATTGGAAGCTCTTAAACACACTTAAATTTATTAATGATTTTTGTTTTTGTTAAGAATGTCTGGGGATAAAAGAAAGGTATACAAACAGTTGTTATAATGTTATAACATATGTTAGGAAGAAATAATGCTTAAGAAGTATTAAATCTGTTTTTTCTTCTCCAACTTCTTTAATAAATAAGTTTTTTTCTCTTCTACCTTTTCAAGATTCTTAATTTCTCTTTTCCAATACTCCTGAGTTGTGTCTTTTTGAAAGTCCTTTTTGAACTTCCCAGTTTCTAGCTTGATTCTATGCACTTCTTGTTGTCTTTGCAGACCCAAAATCTGTTTCTTTAACCTCTTTTTTCTCTTCTTTTTTTCATGTTTTCCCATTTTAACATTTCTGATTTTATATACTTAATAATTTTCTCAGCGTCTTTTGTTTCGATGCTATAATCTTTCCTGCTTTCATACCTCTTTGCATGAAGGTATCTTTCATAAACTTCGAGATTTCCCGTTATTTTTCCGATCAAACTTAAAAATTCTTTTTTTGACCAAATTTGTTTTTTTTCTATTTTTTCTATGATGTAAAGTGCCCTTAATCTTAAAATCAAGGAATATGCAACGGCATCGCCCGTTTTTTCTTTTCCCAGTTTTTTATCCAGGTTTATTCTGCGTTCAGATATTTTTAATACTTTTTTTGTATCTTTTAAGAATTTGCTCTTAAGATCAATTTGCAGATTCTTGTATACAGACAGTAAACCAGAGTTTAGAAGGGTTTTTGCTTCATATATCATGGGAAAATGATGAAATGGGTGTTCTTTAAGGCTTTTTAGAAGCATAGGCTTGCTTATAATATTAATCTGATAATTGTCTTTATCTATTTCTTTGTTTGTATTTTCAGTAATTACCAGAATATCTATATCGCTTTCAAAATCAACCTCTTCTTTATTTCTTGCATGGCTACCAATAAGGTAGATTCCAAGAGAATCCGTTAAAATATTTTCGTCATAAAGAATTTCTATAACTCTGCGGAGTATCTCTCTTTCATCAGGTTCTACAAGTGTCACCACCACTTTTTTGTTCAGCCATTCTTTTGGAAGCAAAACGCCCGAAGAATTTCCAACCTGCCTTGTTTGTCCCACTATCGCTTTCATGGTTATAACATGTTATAACCTTATATAAATCTTATCTTTTTCATCTTAGAGTAAGAAGTAAAATCTTTAGTTATGCTTACCACACTTAAATTTATTAATTGTTTTTGATTTTTCTTGTAATGGAAATAAGGGGCTATTCTAAAGGAGGTTTTCATTCAACAAAAAGTGCCCTCTTTTTATTAACACTCTCTTCTTTCATCTTTATTTTTTCTTTTCAATCGGTTTCTGCGGATGTTATTTCCTTGAACTCTGGGGGGAACACTGAAATTGTAGTAACTCCTGGCGGGTATATAGAAGGTTTCTTTTTTGCCTCGAACCCTGTTTGTGGAAACGGAATTCTTGAGACTGAAAACAGTGAGCAGTGTGATGATGGAAATGTTGTTTCTGGCGATGGATGTTCAAGCACTTGTACCATAGAAGTTGTTGTTCCTCCTGGAGGCGGTGGCGGAGGTGGCGGAGGGGGTGGCGGAACACCCGCAGTAAGCATATCTGTAACGCCTACTGAATTTAATTTAAATCTTGCAATAGACACCACAACTCAACAAAAAATAAGAGTACGAAATTTAGGAGCTTATAGTATGAACGTTGGAGTGAGCCAGCAAGGACTCGATAATCATGTTATTTTAGGAAACACCTCGCTTCTCATAGCTGCAGGTGAAACTGTTGATTTGGATGTTGTTTTTGTTGCATTGAGTGAACCTGGAATCTTTACTGGAAAAATAATTATCGGAGGGCACGAAGTTCTTGTTGCGTTAAACGTAAAAACAAAACTTCTCCTTTTCGACTCTAACATAGTTGTTTTGAACTCTGGACTTAAAGTTCCTCGAGGAGAACAATTGAAGACACTTGTGACACTCATACCTCTTGGAGACCCAGAGAGACTTGATGTAACTCTTAATTTTATAATAAAAGACTACACAAACAAAGTTTATTTGACAAAATCTGAAACATTGTTAGTTACAAACTTGACTGAACTAAGAAGAAACTTTGATGTAGGACTCCTTGAACCTGGAGATTATGTTGTTGGACTTCAGTTAGTTTATCCTAATGGGGTTGCTCCATCGAGTGCGCATTTCAGGGTTGTTGAAAAAACAGCGATGACATTCTTCGGAAAAGTCATACTATTCTTGATAATGATGATACTGATAGTAGCAATATTCATACTTCTAATCTTGATATGGAGAAGAAGAAAAAAGAAGGATGAAGAGAAGAAGACTACTATTGGCTCTTGATTTTATCAATCAAACATTTTATAAAAACAAACTATTTCTCTAAATCATGTTACTTGGATTGGTAGGAAAGTTTTTATGAAAAGGTTTAAATATTCTCTAGCTATCTAATAACATGGAAAGTATAAATATTTGGGACATTAGTGATCGGATAAGTGTTAAGATAAAAAACGAGCTTTATAATGAGATAAAAACCTTGATTTATCAAAAATATCAAACTCAAAGAAAGGTATATGATTTTGTTAAAGATGGAATAGAAATTTCTTTTGCCACTTTTCACAATATATTGAAAGATAGTTATTGCCGTGAAAATTTTTTCGTTCCCCTGAGGGTATGGCTCAGTCTATGTAAAGCGACTGATGTTGACTTAATGAGATTACAGAAAAATATTGTTGCATATAAAAATAGTAATGGTCCGAATTACGTTTCAAATCCGATATTGCCCGTTAAGATAACACCTATCTTCGACATGATTATCTCGCATAACATAGCTGACGGTACTGTCATCAATCCCGGAAAAGGCAGATTGCCTTACTTCGGTTATAGACAATTTGATTCTTTATTTAGAGAACTCTACATAAAAAAGTTAGAGGCAATTTTTGGAAAGATAAATTTTCCAAACAAATATTACACAAAGAGTACAAGACCCTACTGCCCGCCGGTTTTGGCTTCTTTATTCTTTAAGATTTATGACCTTGACGTTAAAAGTTTTTTATCAAAGACTGCTAGAATTCCTCGAGAGATTTTAAATAAGGATAAAGAGTACCTGCTTGCTGTACTAATTGCATTCGTAATTGATGAAGGAAATGTAGACTCGACTGCGATTGTGATAAAATTAAAAAATATTAGCTTAGCTCAAGATTTGTACAAAATTTCTCAAAAATTAGGTTATAAGTCTAAGCTTACCTCTTTTGGAGAATATGGAAATTTATATATCCTTAGAGAGGGAATGAAATTATTTTTTAAAGATTATAAGGTAGTTATCAAAAAATACCCTGAAATGAGCCTAGGGAAAATTGAATTAAAAATAGAAAACGGCTTAAAAATATACAATCGACCAATTTATAAATCTCCGGGAAATAAAGAACACATACTAAATTTATTAAAAGAAGAAGATTTGACCGTTAATCAAATTGCTTTGAGAATAAATATGACAAGACAAGGAGTAAGATTTCACATAAAAAATTTGGAAAAAGAAAACCTTTTATTAAGAAATGGATTCCAAGGAGAGAAAAATATAGTGTATTCCACAGGGGGGAGACGATGCTTATCGGTTTAGTTCGGAAAACCTAGTGCAGGAAAGAGCACGTTCTTCAAAGCAGCGACTATGGCAGAAGTCGCTATAGCAAGTTATCCTTTTACAACGATAAAGCCAAACCACGGCGTTGGATATGTGAAGATTGACTGTATCGACAGAGAATTGGGGGTTCAGTGCAATCCAAATCACGGTTTTTGTATCCAAGGCAAAAGGTTTGTTCCTGTTGAAATTTTGGATGTTGCAGGACTTGTTCCTGGAGCGAGCGAAGGAAAAGGATTGGGAAATCAATTCCTCGACGATTTGCGTCAAGCAGATGCGTTTATTCATGTTGTTGACTTTTCAGGAACGACAGATATTGGAGGGAAAAAGACAGAAAATTACAATCCCGAGGAAGATATTGAATTTTTAGGAGACGAACTTGATAAATGGTATCACAACCTTCTTGTTAAGGCTTGGAAAACTTTTATAAGAAAAATAGAACAAGAAAAAATGAAGTTCAGTGAATCTGTTGTAAAGCAATTTTCTGGCTTGAGAGTTAATGAAGAACAGGTAAAAAGAGCTTTGTTAAAAGCAAATCTTCCAGATAGAGCGAGTGGTTGGAATTCCAATGACTTAATGAAATTCGCCTCTGAATTAAGAAAAGAAAGTAAGCCAATGATAATTGCTGCAAACAAGGTAGACTTGGAAAAAAGTGAAGAAAATTATAAGAGACTCAAGAAAAAATTCCCCCACCTTCTTATTGTTCCATGTTCTGCAGATTCAGAACTTGCCTTAAGAGAAGCTGCAAAGATGGATTTGATTGACTATATTCCTGGCGAAAGAGACTTTAAAATAAAAGGAAATTTAAACGAAAAACAATCTGACGCCTTGGAGAGCATAAAGAAAAATGTTTTGGTAAAATTCGACGAAGGTTCGGGAGTTCAAGCGATTTTGAATCACGCTGTTTTTGATCTTTTGAATTATGTTGCAATTTTTCCAGCAAGTGCGACGAAGTTGAAGGATAGTAAGGGAAATATCCTCCCAGACTGCTTCTTGCTTCCACCGAATTCAACCGCGCTTGACTTTGCATATTTTCTACACACTGACTTTGGAAAGAATTTCATTAGAGCAGTAGATGCAAGGACAAAGAAAATCCTGGGGAAAGGATATCTTTTGAAGAATAGGGATGCGTTGGAGATAATAACCTAACAGAATGGTTAAAATCAAGGTTAAAGTTAAGCCTAATTCAAGAAAACAGAGTGTTGAAAAAGAAGGAGAAACTTACTTAGTTCAGGTAAAATCTCCAGCAGAGAATAATAAAGCCAATATTGAGGTGATTAAATTGCTAGAAAAATATTTTAAAAAATCAGTTAAGATAAAATCAGGACTTACTTCTAGAAATAAAATCGTGGAGGTTGAGAACTTAGAAGAAAAGATTTAAATACTATAACTTGTTATAAACGGTTATAAGGAGTTATAACAAAAATGTCTACTACAATACAAATCTCAGATAATGTAAAGATGACTCTGGAGAAAATGAAACTTTTTTCAAGAGAAAGCTATAATGAAATACTTGAAAGAATGATTGAAGACGAAATGGAACTAAGCGCTGAAACAAAAAGGGAGTTAGAAGAAAGAAAAAAAGATAAAACTTTCAGCCATGATGAAGTTAGAAAAATCCTTGGGTTATAATGTTTGATTTAGAATGGAAAAAAAGTGCTATAAAAGAATTATACAACTTAGAGAAGAGTATTTCATCTAGAATTTATAAGAAAGTAGAAGAACTAAAAGATGGTTTTCAGTCTAAAGACGTTAAAAAACTTAAAGGAGATGATCGGTTAAGATTGAGGGTTGGAGACTATCGGGTTTTGTTTTCTGTTGAAGGAAGTGTAATAGTAGTTTGGAAGGTTGGGCACAGAAAAAATATATATGAAAAATAAAAT
>JBBSYF010000013.1:15506-27229 GCA_038045405.1 Nanobdellota archaeon
TGTAATAGTAGTTTGGAAGGTTGGGCACAGAAAAAATATATATGAAAAATAAAATTACAGAGGTTGAAGAATGAAAATGAAAGTTTTGTCGTTAAAACAACCATTTGCAGAATTGATTTTGCAAGGAAGAAAAAAGATTGAGCTTAGAAAATGGAACACTCATTTTAGAGGAGAATTTTTAATTCATAGTTCTAAAATTTCCGATGGTAAAAATATGAAAAAATTTGGATTTACTGAATTGCCTTGCGGGTCTATATTAGGAAAAGCAAATCTTGTTAACGTGAAAAAATATGATAATGATGTGGAATTCTTAAAAGATAAAAGCTTGCATTTAGCAGATAAATCATGGGGTGGATATGGCTTTGTTCTAGATAATGTTAAAAGAATTAATCCTCTTCCGGCAAAAGGGCAATTAAACTTTTGGGAGTTTGATTTAAAATGAAGTATGAACTAGCTCCAGACATACAAATAATTGCAGAAGAAATTTCCAAACTTCTTTTTCCTCATGTAAAACTTGATAGAATCCAGTGTTTTCGTAGTAAGGGGACTAGTTCGAGGGGAACTATTGCTAGATGTCATACTATAGGTAAATTAATGCAAAAGGCTATGAATGTTCAAGCGTTTTATGCTCTCGAGTTTATCTCAGAAAGATTTGATAGACTTGATAAAGAAGAGCAGATAAAAGTCATAATCCACGAACTTATGCACATTCCAGCCACTTTTGGCGGGGGATTCAGACATCATGACCACGTTTGTGACAAAAATATTGATAAGAGTTACAAAGCTTACAAAATAAAAAAAGACGGATTCGTAGAGAGGCATGGAAGAAGTTTCTTTTAACTATCGGGGTAGAAAGATATCGTTTACCGCGAAAAGAGTTAGTTTCTTTGGTAGGGCTTTTGGATTGATGTTTTCTTCTCGTGAAAAGGCGAAGTCACTTATCTTTGAGTTTAAAGAACCAACAAAAACACCTATACACTCCTTCTTTGTTTTCTTTCCATTCATCGCAGTATGGTTGGACGAAAAAAACAAAGTTGTCGACGTAAAAAGAGTGAAACCATTTAACTTTTCTGTTTCTCCAAGTGGATATTTTTCAAAACTTGTTGAAATTCCTATAAACAAAAAATGTTCCAATACTATGAAAATCATTTCTCGTCGGTGATTAGAAACATTTAAATATATACTCGACGATTATCCTATACAAAAAGGAGGTGTTAAATGGGAAAGATAATTGTTAAAAAAGTCATCACAAGAAAACCTGGGTGTCTTTACTACGTTGATGGAGCTGGAAATGTTTGTGAAGCTAAGATGGCTAGAGGCGGCGGAAAAAAGAAGAAAAAGAGAAGATAACTTTCTTCTCGGCTTATTGTTTTTATTTTATTTAATAATTTTTATTTTTAATATTTTTTGATGGTTTTCGGGAGAGTAGGTATAGTGGTTGTAGTTTTCTGAATTTTGAGTTCTTAAAAAATTTTTATAAAGAGTAGGATAGTAGTTGGTATATGGTAACGATTTTAGGAATAGAAAGCACGGCACACACTTTTGGAGTTGCTGTAGTTAAGAACGGAAAAATTCTTTCTAATGTTAAAAAGGGTTACACGACGGATAAAGGAGGAATAATTCCTATGGATGCTGCAAATCACCATCGAGAAAACAAAGAGAAGATTTATTCTGAAGCTTTAGAAAAATCGGGGATTAATGAAAAAAATATAGATGCGATTGCTATTTCTCAGGGCCCGGGCCTAGCACCGTGCCTTCATCAGGGAATGAATTTTGCAAAAGAACTGTCTAAGAGACTTGGAAAGCCAATAGTTCCGGTAAACCACTGTATTGCTCATCTCGAAATTGGGAGGTTGACTGGTGCGAAGGACCCTGTTATGCTTTATGCCTCGGGAGCAAACACGCAAGTAATTGCTTACGCCTCGGGAAAGTTTAGAGTCTTTGGTGAAACTCTTGATGTTGGTGTTGGAAATTTTATTGATACTTTTGCAAGATATGCTGGAAAAGGATTTCCCGGCGGACCAGTAATTGAAAAACTTGCTTTGGAAGGAAAAAACTTTTTAGAAATTCCATACAAAGTAAAAGGGATGGACATTGCGCTTTCAGGAATTTTAACGAATCTTAGACAGAAACTTGAGAGTGGAAAATATCCTCTTTCTGACCTTTCTTTTTCGTTGCAAGAAACAGTTTTTGCAATGCTTGTTGAAGTTTCCGAAAGAGCTTTGGCTCACACTGGAAAAAAGGAACTTTTACTTGGCGGAGGGGTGGCGTGCAATGCTCGACTTCAAGAGATGTGTAAAATAATGTGTGAGGAGAGGGGTTGTAGGTGTTTTATACCTCCTAACAGCCTTTTAACAGACAACGCCGCCATGATAGCATACACTGGGGAATTGATGTTCAAGAAAGGAATCAAAGTTGAAGGAAAGAAAATGGAGAGTCTTGACATAAAACCTAGGCAAAGAACTGATGATGTTGAGGTTTCTTGGAGATAAAATCATAACGAAACGTTTTTAAATAAACTTTTGCGTTAATATTTATCCGATGAACGAAGTACGGGAGGAAATTTGAAGAATTTCCAATGCTCCGTCCAGAAATGGACAAAGCAGAGGATTTCATTACAATCTCACGATTTCTTCGTTCTGGAACGCATAAAAATGACAGACATATATTCAATAATCGAGAAAGCAAGAAAGACTGGTAAAGTTGAAAAAGGTACAAACGAAGTTACTAAATCTATAGAGAGGGGAACTGCTAAACTTGTTGTTTATGCTGCTGACGTCGAGCCTAAAGAAATAGTTAAACATCTTCCTCTACTGTGCAAGGAAAAAAATGTTCTCTGCAGAGAAGTTGACAGCAAACAAAAATTAGGTATTGCTGTCGGCATTCACGTTTCTGCTTCATCCGTTGCAATCATCGAGGCTGGAGATGCTGAGAAAGACATTGCTGCCTTGAAGAAGTAAAATGGCAAAAAAAGAACAGAAATCTGATAAACAGCAGAAAACTCAACAGCAACAACAGAAGCAAGCTGGAACTCGAGGAAGCGAAAAAATTCTAGGAGAAGTTGTTCCTGCTTTAGTTCAAGAATTTGTTGGAAGAACAGGTTTCCGAGGCGAAATTACTCAAGTTAAATGTTTGGTTGAAGCTGGACGAGACAAGGGAAGGGTAATAAGAAGAAATGTTAAAGGTCCAATAAGAATCGGAGATTATCTTATGCTTAGAGAAACTGAAATTGAAGCAAGAAGAATAAAATCAAAAGTAAGCAAGGGAGCGTATACATGACTGGACGAGGATTGGATATGAGTGGACAGAAGCTGGAAACATTTCTAGCTAGAAGAAGAGCCATAATCTTAATGCAAGATGAAATCAGAAATGAAATTTTCAGAAATTTATCTTCTGGCACTTTAGAATTTGATGCCACTGGATATGAGAATCCTGTTCAATCAAAAGAATTAATGATTGAAAAACTTATACATTTGGGATATACAATAGAACATGTTGATGAAGATACTCTTGAAGGAAAACCAGTATATCATCTTCATGTAAGGAGAAACCAACATGCCTAAATGTGTTTACTGCGGACAAATGTATGAACCTCCAAGAGGATTGACCTTCGTAAAGAATGATGGAACAATCAATTATCTTTGCTCTTCAAAATGTAGAAAGAACATGAAGATGAAGAGAAGAAAAGTGCGTTGGATTTCTAAGAAGGAAAAAGTTGCTGTGGTCTCTAAGTTGGAAAAATAATAGATTTTCCAAAGCAGAATTTTAATAAGACTTAAATTAACATCAATTTATTTTGGAGTGTTAACACTGTTTATCCTTAGCTTCTTCGCTTCTCATATCTTGCCATTCTGAAGGAAATTGAACTGTGTAACCAGTGGCATTTATGCTTAGCACGCTTTGGTTGTTACAGTACACTTCATAATCTTCACAGAAATTTGTTGAGTCGCAAATTGCTTTAGTATGGAAATGTGTGAAAGGAACGCTTGATACAACATAGTTTGATTTTGCTGTTAAAAGAGGCGTGACTAGCAAAATAAAAGAAATTACTAATCCTAAAACCAGCACAAAAAAATTTACTTTTCTCATAAAAGCAACATAATCCACCCCTTTTTAAATCTTTTTTAGGGGTACTCTTTCATGGTTAAATTTTATCGAAATTTTAGTTAAAATTTTGATTTGTCGACGATAAAAGCCAAGAAAAGTTTATAAAGCGTGTTGCCGTTTTTTAGGTACAATAGGGTAAAATTTTGGAACTTTCTGCTCCAGTTTTTGGTTAAAAAAAGGCTGGATAGAAGTACCTAAACATAAAAAAATGACTGATGGATATAACGCTTCAGAAATAAAGGTTCTTGAAGGGCTTGAAGGAGTTAGAAAAAGGTTTGATGTAATAGAACTTATAAACCCGTTTATTCCAAAATCTATGTTGTATAAAATAGGGGGAAAAAATGAGTAAAGAAGAAAAAAGTTATGATGCCGAATCAATAAAAGTATTAGAAGGATTAGAGGGGGTTCGCCGCCGCCCAAGCATGTACATCGGCTCAACAGGAAAAGATGGGCTACATCATTTAGTTTATGAGGTTGTAGACAACTCTGTTGACGAAGCTTTGGCAGGACATTGTAAGAAAATTGATGTTATCATTAACAAAGACGGTTCAGTTACTGTAGAAGATGATGGAAGGGGAATCCCTGTTGATATGCACCCAACTCTAAAAGTACCTGCTGTTCAAGTTGCTCTTACAAAACTGCACGCAGGTGGAAAGTTCGACAAAAAGTCTTATATGATTTCTGGAGGGCTGCACGGCGTGGGAGTCAGTGTTGTTAACGCTCTTTCAAAAAAGTTGATTGTTGAAGTAAAAAGAGACGGGAAGGTTTATCACCAAGAATACTCTCGTGGAGACCCCAAGACAAAACTTGAAGTTGTTGGAAAGTCGGAAGGAACAGGAACAATAGTTACTTTCTGGCCAGACCCTGAGATATTTTCTACAGTTAACTTTGATTACAAAGTCTTGGAAACAAGATTTAGAGAAATTGTTTTTCTTAATGCTGGGCTTAGAATAACTCTTACCAATGAAACTAAAAATAAAAAAGAAGAGTTCTTTGCTTCTGGTGGTTTGATTGAGTTTGTAAAATGGCTTAATGAGTCAAGACAAGTTATACACAAACCGGTATATTTCAAGAAAGAAAGTGAAAACAATACTGTTGAAGTTGCAATTCAGTACAATGAAGGATATCAGGAAAATATTTTTGGATTTGTTAATACAATTAACACCGTTGAAGGTGGGACGCACGTTTCCGGGTTTAAGACGGCATTAACAAGGGTGATTAATGATTATGCAAAGAAAACGGGGTTGCTTAAAGAGAAAGAGGAATCTTTTATGGGAGATGATGTGCGAGAGGGACTTACTGCAATCATTAGCCTTAAGATGCCAGAGCCTCAGTTTGAAGGGCAGACAAAAACAAAACTTGGAAACTCTGAGATAAAAGGTTTTGTTGATTCTATTGTTACCCAATCTCTTCTTGAATTCTTTGAAGAGAATCCTGCTATAGCAAAAAGGATTACTATGAAGGCTCTTGAATCTGCAAAAGCAAGGCTTGCTGCAAAGAGAGCTAAAGATTTAGTGAGAAGGAAAAATGCGTTTTCTCTTGGAGGTTTGCCGGGTAAACTTGCTGACTGTTCTGACAAAAAGTCAGATAATACTGAAATTTATATTGTTGAAGGAGAAAGTGCGGGCGGCTCAGCAAAAATGGCAAGGAACAAAGAGAACCAAGCAATCCTACCATTGAAAGGAAAAATTCTCAACGTTGAAAAATCAAATCCTGCAAAAGCACTTCTTAGTGAAGAAATAGCGAACATGATTACTGCGATTGGAACGGGTGTTGGTGAAGGCTTTGACATAACCAAAATAAGATATGGAAGAATAGTAATCATGACTGATGCAGATGTTGATGGAGAGCACATTAAAACGCTTCTGTTGACTTTCTTTTTTAGGTACATGCGTCAGTTGATTGAAAACGGGAATATTTACGTTGCACTGCCTCCGTTGTACAGAATGAGAAAAGGAAGCACGGACAAGTATGTTTATTCTGATGAAGAGCTAAAAAAACTTGGAAGCTTGGATACTGCGACAATTACTAGATTCAAAGGTTTGGGAGAAATGTCTGCTACTCAGCTTTGGGAAACAACAATGAATCCTAAAACAAGAAAGATAAAAAAGATTTACATAGAAGATGCTGTGGAAGCAGATAAAGTATTCTCAATGCTTATGGGCGACGACGTTCCAGCAAGGAAGGCATTCATACAAGAAAATGCAGCGGAGGCGCAGTTGGACGTTTAAATAAAATGAAATCTAAACAAACAAACAAACAAAAAAATAAAAAAACAATAGAGGATTTGAGACAGAAATGTAACTCAGAACTAACAGACTTAGTTGTTGGTCCTATGAATCTGTCTGAGCTGAGCGATGCGTTAGCAAGTACCGTACTTCACCGTTCTCCCGAGTATATTGTTATTTTAATTGAGAAAAGAAAGAATCTCAAAAAGTATCATAGCACTATTTACATCACTACGGAGGATTTCGTAAATTACAGATAACTTTAAAATTTTTTAATTAAACAAAAATAAATAAAATGAAAGTAAAAATATCTTGCCCAAAGTGTAGATCTGCTAATGTTAGTATAGTTCCTAATGTGGAAGACTCAACTCCGATGTATAAATGTAATCAGTGTGGATATAAACACAATTTATTTCCTCAATTTGGAAAAAAATCGGAAGATGAGGAGGAAGATTAATCATGGGAAAATTAACAACGCCAGAGTGGATAACTGAAGGATTTGATTCAAAGGCAGATTGGGAAAAAGCACAAGGTAAAAAAGTCAGCTCTAAGAAAGGTTCAGGAAAAACATTCAAGGTAAGAAAATGCCCAAAATGTGGGGGTAGTAATGTTAATGTCGTCCTTACAGGCGAAGAAGGGCGTGGCTCTCAAGGATGGGAGTGTAAAAAATGTAAATGGACTGGAAAAAATATTGAAGTTGAAGAAGTTTCTGAGGATGAGTTTTTGAAGATGGGGGAGGAGAAATGATTGAATATAAAGATTTTGAAAAAATAGATGTAAGAGTAGGGAAAGTAGTTAGCATAGAAGATTTTCCAGAGGCTAAAAAACCAGCTTATAAGTTAGAAATTGATTTTGGAAAAGATATTGGGATTAAGAAATCATCGGTTCAAGTCGTTAAGAATTATTCTAAAAAGGATTTGATTGGTAAAAAAGTTTTGGGTGTTGTTAATCTTTCTCACCGACAAATTGGCCCTTTTGTTTCTGAGGTTTTGACTCTTGGAGTTCCAGATAAGGACGGTGATTGTGTCTTAATCAGACCAGATAAAGAAGCTCCAATTGGAGGAAGGTTGTATTAAAATGACAGAAAATAAAGCAGAGAAAGAAGAAAAGGAAGAGAGTAACGGAAATGGAAATGGCGGAAACGGTGGCTTAATCAAAGAAAGCCATAGCAAAGAAGTGGTGAACACTGAAATTTCTGGAGAGATGAAGAAATCGTATCTTGATTATGCTATGTCAGTTATTGTTTCTCGTGCAATTCCAACGATTGAGGACGGTTTGAAACCAGTTCAGAGAAGAATTCTTTATGCTATGTACCAAATGGGATTGAAGCCGGGAACTCCAACTAAGAAGAGTGCGAGAATTGTGGGAGACACTATGGGTAAATACCACCCTCACGGAGATTCTGCTGTTTATGATGCAATGGTAAGAATGGCTCAAGAATTTTCACTGAGATATCCTTTAGTATTCGGGCAAGGAAATTTTGGAAGTATTGATGCTGACCCTCCGGCTGCAATGAGATATACAGAGGCACGATTGCAGAAAATTTCTATGGAACTGTTGCAAGATATAGACAAAGAAACAGTTAAGTTTGTTCCAAACTACGATAGTTCAACGGAAGAGCCAGAACTGATGCCTGGAAAACTTCCAACTTTAATTCTTAACGGTGCTTCTGGAATTGCTGTAGGAATGGCTACAAATATTCCACCTCATAATCTGACAGAAGTTTGTGATGCAATTATTTCCTACATTAAAAAGCCTGGAATGACAACTGAAGAGGTTATAGAAATCATACGGGGGCCAGATTTCCCTACGGGAGGAAGTCTTTCTGGAGATATGCTCGAACTTTACAAAACTGGAAGAGGACAATTAGTTCTGAGAGGAAAAACATCTACTGAAAAAATAAACAACAAAGAGTATATCATAATTACTGAAATTCCTTATATGGTTAACAAGGCTGACTTGGTTACTCAGATTGCAACGCTTGCCCAGGACAAAAAAATAAGAGATGTTACTGACATTCGTGATGAAAGTTCAAAAGGTAAAATAAGAGTTGTTATTGAACTAAGAAAAGGGGCCAATGCAAAATTCGTTATCAATTCTCTTTACAAATATACGAGACTTCAAGATACATTTAATGTGAATTTCTTAGCTCTTGTTCATGGACAACCAAAAGTCCTTGGAATAAAGGAAGTTTTAGATGAGTATGTAAAATACAGAAAGCAGATTGTAACAAGCAGAACTAAATTTGAATTGAAGAAAGCTGAGGAAAGAATTGAAATTGTTATGGGTTTGTTAATTGCACTAAAAAATATCGATGAAATAATAACACTCATCAAGAAATCTAAGAACGCTGCTGAAGCGTCTGAGACATTAATGAATAAATTCGATTTAACAAAAAGACAAGCTCAGGCAGTTTTAGAAACTAAACTGCAACAATTGACTTCTCTTGAACAGGAAAAACTGAAAAAAGAAAATGAAGAACTGAAAGAAAAAATTGCGGCATACAAAAAAATACTTGGAGACATACATGAAATTTTGAAAATAATTGCAAAAGAGGTTTCAGAAATAAGAAGCGAGTATGGCGATGAAAGAAGAACTCAAATTCTTCAAAGAATTTCTGAGATTTCTGAAAAAGATTTGGTACAAAAGAAGGAAGTAATAGTAATGATAACTGAAAAGGGATATTGCAAGAGAATGGACACTAAATCTTACAAGGAACAGAGACGTGGGGGGAAGGGAGTAATTGGAAGTGGTCTTTCTACAGGAGACTTTGTAAGGCAGTTAATTACCTGTTCAACTCATGATTACTTAATGTTCTTTACTAATAGGGGAAAAGTTCTTTGGTTGAAAGCCTACGATATTCCAGAAGCAGAAAGGTATAGCAAAGGAAAAGCGTTGATAAACCTTTTAGATATTAAAGATGAAATCGTAACGAGCGTTATTTCTGTCAAAACTTTCGAAGACTTCTTATTTATGGCAACAAAGAACGGAATGGTAAAGAAAATATCTTTGGCGAACTTTTCTAAACCAAGAGCGTCAGGTGTTAGGGCAATACATTTCCCTGGAGACAATTCAGATTCGTTAATTGATGTTCATGTTGTGAAAAAAGGTGAAGAAGTTTTAATTGCTTCGAAGAAGGGACAAGCAATTAGATTCACTTCTGACGAAGTTAGAGATATGGGGAGAAACAGTTATGGCATTACCGGAATAAAGCTTGACAAGGGTGACGAAGTTGTCAGCCTTCAAGTTCTAAGAAGTGAGGCAATTTTATCAGTCACAAAAAACGGTTATGGAAAAAGAACTGCTGTTGAAGATTACAGAAAAACTGCTAGAGCGGGAAAAGGAGTAATTAACCTTAAGGTAACTGATAAAACTGGAGATATAGTTACAACAGCATCAGTAAATGCAAATGATTCAATAATAATAACAACTGCAAAAGGAATGGTTATTAGGACGAGCCTGAAAAACATAAGGGTGATGGGAAGAGCAACGCAAGGTGTTAGAATTGTAAAGATTGCTTCAGAAGATTCTGTCACCGATTTGATAAGAGTTGTAGAAGACGATGATGTTGTTGCGGAAGCTTGATTGAAGAATAAGATTAGCTTGCTCTGACGCTCGATTAGATTAAATTGATAACAGAAAAAGAACATATTTTATAATTAATTTTTATCATTAAAAGATTTCTTATAATTTTATGAGCGACTGAAAGGAGTGAACGTAAATCTTAACCTGACCTATTTATTTCTTCTTTCCTCTTCTTCATCTTGAATGTCTTCGAGTATATCCTCTAATGCATCAACTGCATCTTCTGCTAATTGTTCAGCATCTTCTGCTTTATCAATAACAGCCGCAAAATCGTCTTCAGTTAATAGTGCTTCAGCTTCAACAAGTTTTTCTTTTGCATCTGTAATTTTTTGTTCAACAGAAGAGAAGTTGACGCTTTCTGGTGCACTATTTAATGCTGATTCAGCTTCACTTATTGCTGCCCTTGCATCATCTATATTTTTCTGTGCATTTTTTGCAGTTGACTTCTCATTTTCACTTTCCAAAACCAAAACACTATTGAGATTTTCTACTGTAAGCGAAGAAAGCCTTTCAATTATCGCGGAAATCACGGCTTCCCTATTGTCGCTATTAACTACAAATCTCAATTCAAATTCTACTTCTGTTAAATCATCTTCAGATTCTATTTTAATCTTTAATTTTTCTTCCGTTTCAAGGAGTTCGTCATCATCTTCCATTTCAAGCAGACTATCTATTTCTTCTGAACTTAATGTTAATTTACTTAAAATTTCAGAAATAACATCATTCGTGTTTGATGTTTCGGTATCAAATTCAAGTTCAATTTTAACTTCAGAAGCATTATTGAAAGTCTTTACATTTATTTCTAATTCCTCATCTACCTCAATGTCCTCAAATTCTT
The DNA here is from genome assembly GCA_038045405.1 of Nanobdellota archaeon. Lineage (GTDB taxonomy): Archaea > Nanobdellota > Nanobdellia > Pacearchaeales > GW2011-AR1 > ASMP01. The sequence continues at coordinate 26,265 of JBBSYF010000013.1, forward strand.
CCTCTAATTCTTCATCACTTGCTACTATTTCACCTTCTAAAGTTTCATTTCCCACAATTTCATCTGAATCAGGAATATCCTCGCCTACAACAAGGAAAACCCACCAAGGAGTATTAACATCCAATATTTCTCCTGTTTCAGGGTCAATTTGTGTCTCTGCTATCACTGCTAACCTGAAAACTCCTAAAAATCTTCCAGGATGGTCTGAGTTAACTTTGAAAACCACTCTAGGAATATTTTTGTGTTCTACCTCCTCCAATGAAAATTCAGTTATATTACTTGCGTTTAATCTTTCCAGTATTAGCATTCTTAATTTTTCTGGAGTAACTCTTATCCTGTGTCTTTCTCCATCAGAATCTACGATTGAAAAGTTAGAACCTTTACCCTCAACTTTTAGTTTGGTTTTAATTTCAACCTCTCCATTTTTTATCTTTATTTTTCTTTCGATTTTAACTCTTTCCCCGTCTGCCGTTCTTATTTCACTCTTAAATTCTGTTTCAACTCCCCCATCTTTTTCTCTTATTCTTGTTTCTGTTCTTTCTCTTGCCTTATTTCCATCGTCTTCTTTATCATCACTGTCAGTTTCATTTCCATCATTAACGTCATCATTAACGTCATCGGAATCATTAACGCTTGCTGTGATGGTTGTTTTACCAGAAGTTCCAGTATTATTGCTTGAATTAGAGTCATTGTCTTTTGCCAAAACCAAAGGGGAATGTAATAACATACCAAATAGTAAAAATGTTAATGCAAAAATCATCACTGCTTTTTTCATTTTTTAACGAAGAAAAGGTTGTTTATAAAACTTTTTGCAACGTGGCATAATATTTTGGATTATCTCTGCTCGATAATTCAAAAGCTGTTATTGATGTTTTAAAAATGTCACTGTTAAATTATCTCGCCCCAACCTATTAATCTCCAGTGTCCGTCAATATTTCTTGCTATTCCTGCTTTGTCACCCTTTA
>JBBSYF010000014.1:0-2859 GCA_038045405.1 Nanobdellota archaeon
AAGGCAACAGCCATGTACAACATCCATTTTGCAAGTAGAAGGGCACCTAAAACTGGCCAAAGAATATAAAGAAGGATAAGGAAAACCCCTGCAGATTGACAAATCATTTTTGATTTACCCCACTCGTTTGCCATCAAAATTGTTTTCTTGCCATGCATCCTGTAGTAATACGAAAGTCCAATCAGAAGCATTTCAATGAAGATGATTGCAAAAACAAGCAAAGGGCTAACGAATTTTGGTAGAACCAAAAGAGCAGTAATTCCTATGAGCAACTTATCTGCTAAAGGGTCAAAAGTTATACCCCATTTCGTGATTCTATTTGTTGTTCTTGCTAACGCACCATCTAATGCGTCGCTAAAAGCAGAAACTGCAAAAAGAAATATTCCTGCTTTATAGTCCCCATACAAAATTAGAAATGCAATGAAGGGTACAGTGAAAAATCTAAAAATCGTTATTTGATTCGGCGTAATTCTTTTCGGCAGAATTTTTAGAAAAGTTGCCTCAAGAATTCTATCAGAAACATTCACCTTTATTTTCTTTGAGTCTTTCATAATTAAAATGGCCCCGGAGGGAGTTTAACCCCCGTCTTCTGCTTTGGAGGCAGAAATATTGAACGTTATACGACGGAGCCCTATTGATATAATATTTGTTCGGTTTTTAAATTTACTCACTTTCAGGTTAATTCAACCTCTCAATCTCTTCAATTTCCTCGCTAGAAATTGCGGCACCCTTAAACTTCAGAGCATAAAGAAGGGCATCTAAAACCTCTTTATCTTTTATTTTAACAAGTCCCTTTTTATAAGCCACATAAGCAAGCTCTGTTGACCTTATTATTTTAAATCCATCAAAAAACTTGAGGTTTTCGTGATTGATTTTTATTCTAACATGAAGTTTCTTTTCAAGGAACTCTCTTAAGTTTTCGTGTTTTTCCACAATCATTCTTGTAGTTCTTTCGTCAATTGCAAGAACATTCTTTATTCCTTTTTCTGTTAAAATTCTGCTTAATGCAAGAGCAGAAGATTCCCCTATGTCCAAGAGATGTACATCTCTTCCATTCCCAACAAAAAAAGTATTCGCTACATCAAGAATCTCTTTTGTTTTTACGCTTATTTCAGAGTCGTTTATTCCTAGAGAAGAAGGCATCTCCAAAACCCCTTCATCAAGAAGTTGTTTAATTTTTAACGCTTCAAGTTCGTAATTTTTCATTCTTAAAGGAGTATCAATAACCTCTTTCTTTACTTCAGAAGTTATCAAGAATTTTCCCTTAAAAATTTCCTTCAAATCTTTTATCATATCTGTAAGTCCATTAATTGAAAAACTTATCAAGGCTCCAGAATCAAAAATAATTGCTTTGTTAGCCAAGCTGGTTTTTTGGGGTATCATTCAAACATCTCCACTGGCTGACCACGCTTGGGCAGTCGCATAAAGCTTTTCATTCAAACATCTCCATTGCAAATTTAATTCTCTGCTTTACACTTACAGTGACTGACTCTGGAACTTCTGCACTCTCTTTTCCTCCAGAGTAATTTGCAAGTTCAAAAAGACTGATTCCAAGGAGGTTTGCAGTTTTCTCCATAGAAATTCCATGTTCATAGATTCTAGAAGCCTTGTTGATTTCTGCCTTTCTAAAAACGTCTTGTATGTACTCCTTAAGTTTTCCGGAGAGGTTTCCTATCGCTTTTCTTATTAAAGTTAAACTTTTACTAAAATTTTCATCATTGTTCTTTTCAAGAGCGTCAATGCATTTGTTTATTGCTCCGACATAAGATTCATAAAAACTATTCCACCCTTGAAGTTTTCTGTAATCTTCCCTTTCAATAATTTTACTAAAAGAATAAATGATAACTGCAGCTGCAATATTGTCAGGGTCATGAGTCAAAGAAGCAGTGTGGGTTGTCTGATCGCTGAGGTTTTTTATTTTTGCAGAATCTCCAGCAGAAACAGCCACCTTTACTTCACGAAAAATCTTGAGAAGATTCTCTCTTTCTTGCATAGAATACATTAGAAAACAATCTTAATAAATTTAATCAAAACAAACTTTACTTTTTCCTGGCTTTGCTCTGATTTTTAGCTTCAGCAAGAAGTTTTTCTAAACCCTTGATGTCAGATTTTACAATCTTCACAATACTTCTAATAAAATCAGGTTTTTCTTCAACCAGTCTTTTTATATCCTTAGAGTAGGGGTTAATTTCTGTTACACAGTTACCCTTGAGTACATAAACAGTGTTGTCGCTTCCATGCCTCGAGGGATGAACAGTAAGATAACCACTTCGATCCTTAAAAAGAACATGTGCACTTTTACACGTGTCGTTTGCTTCGTCAATTCCTTCAAAGATGGCTATGGCAAATGCTCTCGGATCGTTCTTAAAGTCATTCAGAGCATCATTGTAAATTGTAATTGTTGTTAAGTAACCCATCCAGACTAAAAGGGGAGGTTGTTTATAACAATTACTACTCTCTATGTTAACTTTTTATATCATATTTTCCTAAAAAAGAGATGAAACAAGTCATTCTTGATACAAGCTTTATCTTGTCATGCATCAAGCAGAAAATAGACTTCTTTGATGAAATAGAAACGATGGGAATAAAAGTTTTAGTTCCGGAACAAACAATTGACGAGCTTATGGGCCTGGGAGCTCAGCTAGCTTTAAACATACTTGAAAAAAATAAATTCAAAATAATTAAAATTTCGGGAAAAGATGCAGATACGGCGATAATAAATTTCAAAAAAGAAAATCCTGAAACAATTGTGGCAACCCTCGACGTTGGATTGCAAAAGAAGGTCAAAAATCGCAAGATGATTATAAGAGGTAAGAAGAAGATTGAAATTATTTGAATACGGGCAAAACAAAACCTTCA
>JBBSYF010000015.1:0-54530 GCA_038045405.1 Nanobdellota archaeon
TTCACCTGCGAACTAATTTTCGGTGCTAGTGACATATGTCTGTTGCTTGCACACTTAGTTGTCAATTAGTAAAACTTAAAAACTCCTATTTCTCTTGATTTTTGTAAGTCGGGTAGTTAACTTCGCGACATTGCTCTTAAACGGGCGAGAAATCCAAAAAATGATTTCTATGTCGTGAGGAAGGTCCGCCCACCACATTAAGGTTGTCTTTCGAAAGGAAGATTTTCGCGAGGGAAAGCTCCAGAACAGAAACGATCCTATTAAGTTAGGCTGAAACGGCTGTCTCAACCGGTGCAAGGCTTTAAGCCGCTTAGTTGAATGTTAACACGTTCGGTTCGTCCAGAAATGGAACGACGAACGACAGAAGGTGGCCTATTCCCGACTTACACTTTTCTTTTTAGAGCTACTTTTAACAACCTTTAAAAAACGCATATCATTATGTTTTTGGGGATATAGCTCAGCGGGAGAGCACACGACTGAAGCTCGTGGTGTGGAGGGTTCGACTCCCTCTATCCCCATTTCTCAAAGTCACTTAGAATTATTTTTCTTCTTTAACCTTGTCTATGATTAGACCAATTATTCCCCAAACTACTGCGCATGTTAGAATAACGCTCAAGAAGCTAAGAGGTATAAGGACATATTGAGAAGAAAAAGATAAAAAGTTTCTGGCTAAAGTGTTCAAGAAAAAAACCGAATTAACTATTGTCTCAAAGCTGTTACAAACGAACATTTTTGATGAATCATTACTAAAGGCACAGCTCATACCGTTTATAAAAAAGAGGGCATAAGCTTGTAAAGTGATTATGACTCCGCTAATAGACCCTCTAACCCAATAGGAATTATTTCTTAGTTTGTAATCAACTAAGCAGATTAACGTCGCAGTAACCACAAACATTACTAAAACAAATGGATAAAAGATTATTGTTAAGAGATACATATAAATTAAAAATGCTAATGCTACACCAATTACAATCTTGATTAAGAGTGTAAACTTTAGATTACTTTTGTTTAATTTCGAGTTAGCAAATATTAAAATTAGAATGGCTAAAGGAATTAGAAAAGATTTGGCTAAAGAGTAACCTATTGTAATCAAAGTCACTATCAATCCGACAAAAAGTCCGCCAGACAACCATTCATTCAAGTGCGAATCTTCTTTCCAACCCATTTTAGGATAAGATTAATCTTCTTTAAAAACATTTATAAAAGTAAAACTGCTATTTCAAATATAAAAGATGGCCGATAAAATTGACTTCGCAACAGTAAGCTATGTTCTTGGAGTTTTGAGTATAGTTTTTGCTATTACTACATCACCCCCACTTGCAGGATTGATTCTAGGATTAATTGGATTAACTCAAAGTAAAAAACATGGAGTTTCGAAAGCTAAGAAACTTAACATTATAGGAATAGTTCTAAGTATCATATTCTTTGTAATATGGATTGTAGCATTGGTTTATGCCGTAAACAGCGGGTTAGGATTGGGCACAGGATTCCCTTCAGTATAAAATGATATCAATGAAAAATAAGAAAGCAGCGATGGAAATGTCTGTTGGAACAATCGTAACGATTGTTCTTCTTATGACTGTTTTAATTCTTGGTTTGGTTATGATAAGAACAATTTTCAAAGGTTCTATCGAAAACATAAATGGAATTGATACTGCGGTTAAGGACCAAATAAACAAATTGTTCTCAGAAGATACTTCGAGACAGATTGTAGTTTACCCAACTTCAAGATATGTAACAATTAAGAAGGGGGAGGACAACCTTGGATTCGGATTTTCAATAAGAAACGTTGGTGAAACTGAAGACAGCTTTACATACGATGTTTCTGCAGTTGAAGCAAGTTGTGGTATGAACTTGGATATTGCAGATAAATTTATTACTCTTGGAAAAACGAGGGCTTCTCCAGGAATAACTCTTCCTCCAGGAAGTTTCATGGATGATCCAGTATTTGTAAGGTTCTCTATTCCCCAAACAGCACCTCCATGTAAAATAAGATATGCCGTAGCAGTTTCAGACGCTACAGGGATTTACTCTACTATTGACGTTGACCTTGAGATAAAGTCGGCTTAAATAAGATTAACTTAAATTTTTAAATTACTCTTTCTTTGATTAATTATGCCTGAGAAACTTAAGCTCTATAACACTTTATCAAGGAAAAAAGAGGTTTTCAAACCGTTGAAAGAGGGTGCGATAAACATGTTTGTTTGTGGGCCCACAGTTTGGAATTACATTCATCTTGGAAATGCAAAAACATATATCCAGTTTGACGTAATTGCAAGGTATTTGAGAGCTGCTGGATACAAAGTTTTCTATTTGCAAAATGTGACGGATATAGATGACAAAATAATAAACAAAGCGAAAGATGACGGGGTTAGCTGGAAAGAAATAAAAGACAAATACGAAAAATTTTATTTGGAAGATGTGGAAAGATTGGGAATAAATTCTGTGAATAAATATGCGAGAGCAACAGATTATATCTCGGAAATAATATCACAAGTTAAGAGGTTGATAAAAAAAGGGTATGCTTACAAAATTTCTGATGGATGGTACTTCGATTTAAGTAAAGATAAAGATTATGGAAAGTTGGCTGGGAGAACGGAACTTGGAATAGAAGATGCTGTTTCAAGAATAGATGAAAACAAAGAGAAAAGAAACAGAGGAGATTTTTGTTTATGGAAGTTTTCAAAACCAGAAGAGCCAACGTGGAAGTCAGATATCGGAGATGGTAGGCCGGGATGGCATATAGAAGACACTGCAATCACTGAAAAAGAGTTTGGTTCGCAGTATGATATTCACGGAGGAGGAATGGACCTTATTTTTCCACATCACGAAGCAGAGATTGCGCAAATGGAATCGATATCTGGAAAGAAACCATTAGTAAGATGCTGGTTGCATACGGGATTTTTAGAAATAAACGCAGAAAAAATGGGGAAGTCAAAAAAGAACTTTTACACGATAAAAGAAGTTTTAGAAAAAGGATACTCACCAGAGCATATCAGATATTTCTTCCTCTCAGGACATTATAGGAAACCATTAAATTTCACGTGGGAAAGCTTGGATGCTTCAAAGAATGCTTATGAAAAATTAAAGAATATTTTACATGTGCTTAGTGGTTCGGATGAGAAGAAAAGTAACAAGAACATCGACGCGGCTTACAAACAATTTTTAGAAATAATAAATGATGACTTAAACATGCCTCGTGGCCTATCTTTTATGTGGGATCTTCTTAGAGATGAAAAATTGAACGATGCTGAAAAATATGAACTTGTTTTAAAATTTGATAAAGTTTTTGGACTTGAATTAGGTAAGGAAGATAATAAAGTCTATAATATTCATTTTAAAGACCAAGTAGGAATAAAAGATAGTTTTAAATTATTAATTCCAAAAAATATTTCAAAAGATTTTCCTAAAAAAGTTTTTGATCTGGCTTATAAGAGGGAAGAATATAGGGTGAAAAAAGACTTTGTAACAGCAGATAAGTATCGAGAAAAAATTAATAAACTAGGGTTTGTTGTTGAAGATAAAGAGAAAGGTTTTTCGATAAAAAAGAAATGAAATTTTTGTGGATGAGTATATTTTTAGATTTAATCTTCTTTGCAATTATAATTATTGGAATAATCTTTGGGGGAGAATTTTTTACGGCCAATTGGATACCTGTCTCTATTGCTCTTTTTTTATTTTTTATTAAAGATATAATTATCTATTCTCACGAAAGACAATATAAAAAGAATACACCATATGAGAAATATAAAATTAAGAAGGGTATTTTTGTAAGAGCTTTAACTGGGCTCTTAGCAGGATTACATTATTTTTTCTTTATTGGGAGTTATAGTCATAGAAAGTATAATACCCAGGTATACAATCCAAGAACGCTAGAATGTTTTTTTGGTAATATATCAGTTTTCTTAATCTTGATAGTTTACGTATTTATTGGAATAGGGCTTTTCAAAGTAATGAGCTATTATTTTTTAATATTAATGATTATTCCAATAATAACAAATATTATAAGTATTGAAATAAATAAAATAAATAAAAAGAGGAAAAATGGTAAAAAAAGTTGAGTGGTATGAAGAATTTGTAGATTTGAGTTACAAACCTAAAAGAAGTGATTTGAAAGTTTTGTTCTACTTTGAGCCTGCTGAAGGGATTTCTGCAAAAGAAGCAATAGGAAGAATTGCATCGGAGAGCAGTACAGGAACATGGACAACTTTATTCAAAATGCCCCCTAGAATGAAGGGTCTTATGGCTACTGCATACAAAATTGAAGGAAATTATGTTTATGTTGCTTATCCGATAGAACTTTGGGAAAAGGGAAATGCCCCACAGCTTCTTTCCGGGATTGCGGGAAATATTTTTGGAATGAAAGCTTTGAAAAACTTGAGGCTTGTTGATGTTTCTCTGCCTGAAGAATACATAAAAAGTTTCTCCGGACCAAATTTAGGAATCCAAGGATTAAGAAAATATTTCAAAGTTTATGACAGACCTTTAACTGGAGCTGTTCCAAAACCAAAAGTAGGTTTTTCAGCAGAAGAGCATGCAAAGATAGGATACGAAACATGGCTTGGTGGTTTCGATTTGGTTAAAGACGATGAAAATCTTTCTAGTCAAAGCTTCAATAATTTTCAAAAGAGAGTTGAGTTAATGACCAAATTTAGAGATAAAGCAGAGAAAGAAACTGGAGAAATAAAGGATGCTCTGTTGAACATCACTTCAGAAACAAGAGAGATGGAAAGAAGAGCAAAGATTTTACATGACAAAGGATGGAAATATGCAATGATTGATGTTGTTGTTTGCGGAGATTCTGCGGTACAAACTTTGAGAAAAACTTTAGGAGATTATGGAATGGCAATACACGCGCATAGAGCAATGCATGCTTCTTACGACAGAAATCCAAAACATGGAATGTCTATGCAGTTCTTGGCAAAAAGAATGAGGATGATTGGCGTTGACCAAATTCACGCGGGAACTGCTGTAGGAAAGCTTGTTGGTTCAAAAGAAGAAGTTCAATCAATTGCTTCTGTTTTAAGAGAGAAAGAAGTTAAAGCAAAAAAAGGATTTTTACTCGAACAAAGTTGGGGGAATACAAAGCCAGCATTTCCTGTTTCTTCTGGAGGTTTACATCCAGGTTTAGTTCCAGATGAAATGAATATCTATGGAAAAGATATTGTTCTTCTTGTTTCTGGAGGAATTCATGGACATCCAAGGGGAACGAGGGCGGGAGCAAAAGCAACAATGCAAGCTTTAGAAGCAACAAAAAGAAAAATCAAACTTGAAGAATACGCCAAGACACATGTAGAGTTAAGAGATGCTTTGGAAAAGTGGGGGAGACTAAAACCAAGGTAAAGGAAAAATAAAAAATGAAACAAGTTATAGAATCAGCAAAAAAGTTCAATTCGGAATTGAAAAAGTCAATTAATGTTGCAATCGTCGGTGCGTTTGGACTTATTATTGCCTTGGCTTGGAAAGATGTAATAACAGAGTACATGGATAAGATAGCGGGATTCAGTCCTGTTCAAGGTAAAGTTGTAAGCGCCTTAATCATCACAATAATTTCTGTTCTAGGTATTATGATAGTGACGAAGTTAGTTCAAGAAAAAGAACCGGAAAAGAAAGAAGAGCCAAAATGAAGTATAGAAAAGCTGTATTTATTGTTGCATATTCTAAAACAAAAGATAAGGTAGAATATCTTCTCCTGAAAAGAAAGTTACATTGGAAAGGATGGGAATTTCCAAAGGGAAAGATAGAATCTGGCGAGAGCAAAATTGAAACAGCAAAGAGAGAATTAAAAGAAGAAACTGGTTTGGAATCAGTTAAGATTAAAAAATTTAATTTTTCTGGAAAGTACAAATACAAAAAAATCTTGTCAGACAGACCAGATTTCTCAGGGCAAACTTTCTCTCTTTATGCAGCAGAAGTTAAAAAAGGTAAGGTTAGCCTCGACAAAAAAGAACATTCTGGACACAAATGGTTTGATTTTAAAAAAGCCGAGAAAACTTTAACTTGGCCAAACCAAAAAAGGTCTTTGAAAATTGTGAATCAGTGGTTAGAAGATTGATAAATTAAAAGAAGAATCTCATGAGGCTTGATATTGGCCCGCCGTATCTGAAAAGCTCCGTGGAGGATTCTGTAAAGAATATTAGCAGTGAGAAAAGAATTACAACACCGACGTGATGGTAAATCTCACGTTCAAGAATAACTTTGGCAACCCCATTTTTCTTATCTACTTTGTCATAGTTTTTTGCATCGAATGGGATGTGCATAGTCATGTTTGACATTCCGTAGAAAGCATCAGTCACAAAAACTTGCATCGGAGTCACAATAAAAGATCTGGCTATCCAGACTATTGAGTTAAATACAGAACCTGTTTTAAGAACTGCTGTTCTACGCATGTCTGAAAATTTCCCAATGAAGAGTGTTGAGATAAAAGCTACACCAGTTGCTAAAGATGAAACGATTCCTAGTGAAGTATACTTCTCACCAAAAATGAAAATGAAAACAAAAAGTGGCCAAACAATTCCACTCATCTTATTTTCTATTCCATGTCCCAAGAAACTTAGAACATCTTTTGCTTTCTGTCCTTCGAAAAAGCCCCGCAAAGAACACCCGACAGGTTCGTGAACTTCTTCAGAAAAGAATAAAGGTATTATTGAAACAAATAAGAGAGCTGAGACAGTTATAAACAACATTTTGAAACCAACAAGAGTTAGAAGGACTGCACCTAAAATTGGTCCAGCAATGCTAAAGAGAGACGCAACTATTCCAGAAAAACCTATTTGTTTACAACGATTTTTTCTGTCAGTGAATTTTGCAAAATCTATATGATAAGGAATCCAGAATAAAGCAGTGCTTAAACCTGCGAAGATAGAAAGAACTGGCAAGGGCCAATTAAAAGTATCAAGCGAGTAAAGGAGAAAGAAAAAAAGAATTAAGAATGGAACAGAAAAAAGCATTGAGTGCTTTATCCCGTATCTTGATGAAATTTTTGCAGCAGGTATTGAGAAAGTTATGTGTGATAAACTTTGGATTATATAAAAAAGAAAGATTGCCGTTAAAGAATAGCCCTTAGTGTAAAAGTAAATTGGAATAAAAACCCCAATAAGAGCAAGTGCAAAAGACCTTATTGAAATACTGACGTACATTTCGTTAAGTTCCCTATTTTTAAAGAAATGAAAGAAATGTCCTGTAGTGTGCATTCGTTAAATACTGCAATCTCGTTAATAAAAGTTTCTAGCAAATTATAAAAAGATGGTTTCATTTTTGGTTAGATGAAGTACAGACAGATAGTTTTAGAATCTGGAACAAAGTTCTTTCTGGGAAAAGATGCAGAAAGCAACGACGAGTTGATGAAAAAGTTCAGAGGCAAAGAGAACACTATTCTTCACACGGTTGCTCCGGGAAGCCCTTTTTGTGTGATTGAAGAAATGGAACCAACAGAAAAAGATATTCATGCCGCAGGAGTTCTTTGCGCTAGGTATAGCCAAGATTGGAGAAATAACAAAGGGGATGTTTCTGTCAATGTTTTTACGGGAAAAGATGTATCCAAGGGGAAGGCAGACAAACCTGGAACGTGGAAAGTTAAAAAATCTAAAGTGATTAAGATTAAAAAGGAAGATATTTTGAAACTAATAACTTAAAATGACACAAAGTCAGATGCACTTAGGCAAGAACGGAATAACGGATACTTTTATCAAAACTCTTAGTGGACACTTCAAAACTCACGAAAATGTTAAGGTTTCAGTTCTAAAGAGTGCAACAAGGGATAAAGCAGAAATGAAGAGGCTTTCTGAAGCGATACTTGAAGCTCTCGGGAAAAATTACACTGCGAAATTGTTAGGATTCACTATCTTTCTGAAGAAATGGCGAAGAGATATGCGAGAATAAGATATATTGTGAATGAGAGAAAATAATAAAAAGCGCTAGAATAAATGTTTCTTATGGATATTCAACAAAGACTTTCAAAACTAAGGTTCTTTGATGTAAAACCTGATTTTTCTTCTCTTAGCGATGATGAAAAGAAAGCTTTAGGATACTGCGTAGATGCTTCTAATATTATGACGGACATTTATTTAGATCAGGTTGGTAGTAATAACAGAAAAATATACAACCAACTTAGAGCAAGAGGAGACGCAGAAGGAAAAGATCTTTTGAAATATTTTTTAATCAATGGTTCTCCATGGGACAAGTTCGACGGTGATAAACCTTTCATTCCAGGTGTAGGGAAGAGACCGAAGTTCGGTTCTTTTTACCCTGTCGGATTAAAAGAAAGTGAATGGAATGATTGGTTGAAACAACATCCGGAAGATAGAGAAGAATTCGAAGACCATAACACAGTAATCAAACGGAGAAAAAACGGGTTGGTTGCAGTTGCTTATTCTGAAGAATACAAAGATAGACTGGACCAAGCTTCAGGAAACTTAAGGAGAGCAGCACACCATCTTCCCGAGGGGAAATTGAAAACGTTTTTAGAGTCTAGGGCAAATGCTTTTATTTCAAACGAATACTTTAACAGCGATATGGCTTGGGTAGACACTGATGGAAATCCTTTTGAAGTAACAATTGGACCTTATGAAGTTTATTTTGATGAGCTTCTTGGTCTGAAAGCTTCCTTTGAATCTTTTGTCGCATTACCAGATAAAGATGCTACACAAGCTCTCGCTAAATTTGGACCTAAAGTTCCCGGCTTTGATAGAATGCTTAGCGAAGAATTTGACTTTAGCCCAAAAGGATCTGCCATTCCTTTAGAAGTAGTCTCTGATGTTATTCGGGGAGGAGAGGCTGCATTTGGATATTTGTTCGTAGCTTACAACCTTCCAAATGACAGGAAAGTTCACGATTTGAAAGGTTCGAAGAAAGTCTTTTCAAGAACAATGATGGAAGCAAAATTCAACACCGGTCTCTTGCCGACTGCGGAACGTGTTATTCATCCTCGTTATTTAGATAGTTGTACATTCGATAATAGATTACTATTTGTTTTGGGACATGAACTTGCACACGGACTGGGACCAAATAAAGTTAAAGTAGACGGCAGAGAGATTCCGTTTGAAACAGCCTTGAAAGATCTTCATTCATCTATTGAAGAAGCAAAAGCTGATGTTTTGGGTGTAAGGCTATTGGATCATTTTAGAAAAGAGGGGTTAATTGATGATAAAACTTTAGAGGGAATTTTGATAACAAATATTGCAGGATTTTTCCAGCAGTGGAATAAAGGTGTTACAGAGGCTTATGCAAGCGGAAATCTTGTGGAGTACAATTGGCTTAAAGAATCTGGAGCGTTGAGATATGACACAAAAACACAAAGATACGAGATCGACTTAGAGCCTTGCGTAGATTCAATGTCAAAACTAAGTACAGAGTTTTTGAAACTTCAAATGTCAGGTGATTACGAAAAAGCTAAGGCGTTTATGAACCAGTGGAGTTCAATTCCTCCAGAGATTCCAGAAGTAATAAGGAATATTTCAGACGTTCCGATGGGTGTCGTTCCTGTATGGGATTTGTCTGGACTGAGATAAATTTATAAACCAATTTCTTCAAGTACAATTAGGCTAAATCGCCGAAGGCGATTCTAATCTCGCAAGAGATGCCTGAATAATAAAATGGAAAAAAGTCCTGTTTACGAGTTAAATGTTGGAGAGTACAATCTAAAGTTAGCTGAAGCTTTGAAAAAAGTTCCTGAATTTGAAAAACCAGAATGGGTTTCATTTGTGAAATCTGGACCGGGAAAATCAAGACCTATCGACGACCTTGACTTCTGGCACAAAAGAGCAGCAAGTATTCTAAAACAGATTTATAGAAAGAAAATTCTTGGAGTAAGCAGACTCAGAACAAGATATGGAAGCAAGAAGCAACGTGGTGTGCGCCCTGAAGAATTCAGAAAAGCAGGCGGAAAAATAATTAGAACCATTCTTCAGCAATCTGATAGGGCTGGCTTCACAGAAATTGCAAAAGGAATGAAAGGCATTAAGGGGAAAAAGCCAGGAAGACAATTAACTGAAAAGGGAAAAGCATTTTTGGAGGCAATAAATTAAAATGGGAATAAAAAATCCTCAGAAAAAAACAAAACTTGCAGTAAAGGCAAGACAGACTAAATGGGCTCCAGTTTGGGCTGTTTTAAAAAAATTCGGACCTGGAAAGAGAATACACCCTTCGAGTATAACAAGACAGAAAAGATCCTGGAGAAGAACAAAACTTCACGTTACACCAAGAAGACAAAGGAAGTCTCACTTCGGTTAAGGATAAAAATTAAACAAAAATAAAATGGCTGAAAAAACAGAAACAAAGGTTGAAAAGAAAGACGAATTAGAAAGAGAGTACACTATTCCTCTTAGAAGTCAAGTTAACAAAGTTCCCGTATACAAAAGAGCTAATAAAGCGATAAGAACAATAAAGGAATTTTTAGTTAGGCATATGAAAATTCGGGATAGAGACTTGGACAAAGTGAAGATTGACAGATATTTGAATGAGTTTATTTGGTACAGAGGAATAAAGAAACCTCCAGCAAGAATCAAAGTAAAAGCAACAATGGACGGCGAGTTTGTGAGAGCAGAGCTTGCTGAGATTGGAGAAAAATACGGATTCAAAAAGGCAAAATTAGAAAGAAGAAGTTTGAAGGCTTCGGAATCTGTAGGCAAGAAAAAACCTTCAAAAGCAACGGAAGAAAAAGCAGAGGAAAAGACGGAAGAAGAAGTTAAAGAAATTGAGGAAAAGAAAGAATCCGTCGTCGAAATGGGAAAGAAGATGGAAAAACAGGCCGCAAATAAGATGAAGCATATTTCTGGCGGAAAAGACAAAGAGCCAAAGCACCCCCACCGAATGAGTTTAAGAAAATAATTCTTCGCCTAAAAGATTAAGTTAATATTGTAAAATCAAGATAGTTATAATGTAATTTTATCTTTTAATAATGTTGGATTGTAAAAATATTTAAGTTCTCTCAAATTTAGTTTAAAATGGAACTTGAAAACCTAAAAAAAGAACTTCAAGAGTTGAAAAATCCTGAAAGAGCTAAAGCTTCTCAAAGATATTTTAAAACAGGAAAAGGGCAATATGCACAGGGAGATATTTTTATCGGGTTAACAAATCCTATTCTGAGAACAATTTCAAAAAGATATATTGGTTTAAGTTATCAAGAGATTCAAGAGTTATTGAGTAGTAAAATTCATGAGTATCGTCTTATTGCACTTTTGATATTGGTTCATAAATACAAAAAAGCAAAAAAGGACAGGCTTGAGAAGAGAAAAATTTACGAACTTTATTTGAAGAATACTGAGAACATAAACAATTGGGATTTAGTTGATATAAGTGCTCCACACATCGTCGGAGATTTCTTACAAAGAGAGGGAACAGAAATACTGACCAGACTTGCTAAGTCAGAGAATATATGGGAAAGAAGAATCGCGGTTCTTTCAACATTTCCATTCATTAAGAAGAATCAGTTCGGGGAAACTTTGGCAATATCTGAAACCCTTATGAATGATGAACACGATTTGATTCACAAGGCAGTGGGTTGGGGATTAAGAGAAGTCGGGAAAAAGAATAAGGGAGTGTTAGAACTTTTCCTTATGCAACGATACAAAAGTATGCCTAGAACAATGTTAAGATATGCTATTGAGAAGTTTCCTGAGGAAAGAAGGAAAGATTATCTAAAAGGGAAAGTGTGAATTCCATTCGGTCTAAGGTTAGTGTGTGGTTGCTAAATCTTTTCTAACAAATTCTATAAACTCAACACCACCTTCTTCAAGCATTGTCCTCGCTTTTTTCAAATTTTCCAGCCAATTTTCTGGAATGGGTTTGTATGCTGCTCCAACAACCTTGACTATTCCTGACTGGATTATTGCTTTTGAACAGTCCATACATGGTAGAGTTGGGGGGCCGAAACCAACGAGGTATAAAGTTGTACCCCTTAGAGCAATTCCGTGTCTTGCTGCATTATATATTGAATTAACCTCTGCATGGCAGACATACTCGTATTTAAGAGGTCTTTGCCATCTTTCTTCTTGTTCTCCAACCTTTCTCGGAAATCCATTGTACCCTGTAGAAATAATTTGATTTTCGGGCCCTATAATGACTGCACCTATTTGGCTCGAAGGGTCTTTTGATTTAAGTCTAACAGTCTCTGCAATTTTTATGAAGTATTCATCCCAGTCCATACTTTTACACAGAAAAAACGTTTATAAGAATTTATGTGTTTTATTTCAAAATCTTTCCGGTTTCATGATACCACAAGTATAAGTCTAATTCTCCGAGATTAGTTTTTGTTTCTTTTGCTAATTTACGCAAAACCTCTTCAATTTCAAGATATTTCTTAGATGTTAATGATTTGCTTTTTGGTTTTTCAATCAAGTCATTTTTGACCAAAACATCGACGATATGAAAATCAATAACTGCATAATTCTTGAAGCCAATGTTTCTTAGAAAATGAGAGGCTTCTTTCATTCCTAAACCTTTTATGTTTTTAACAAGATGATTTCTCACGTCTTTGTCATGAATATTTATCTTTTTGAAAGAATTTCTGGCTTCGTATAAATAACCAGCACGAATTGTGTGAAATCTGTAAATTTCTTCAAGTTTTTTCTGAATATCTTTTTGTGAGCCAGTAAAGAGAGTGTCTCCTAAATGACTTATTGTTCGTAATCCAAGTTCCGTGCTAGTTCCAGCAGTGAGGATACAAAAAGCCAGCTCGCGAAAAAGGCTATTGAAATCTCGAGGGATATTTTCAAACTCTTTAAGCCTCGTATCAACTGTTTTCCTAATAGGAGAAGACTTTAGAGAGTTAACCACAGAAATTAAAGAGTTCATTTTATTTTCTTGATTTGTTCAACCAATGCGTCTTTCTTTCTTCTGCTTGTATAAGTTTTTCCAAATCTTACTAAAGTGTCGTTGACTTGGCCCCAGTATTTTTGTGGGAAAATACTTTTCAAGTCTTCTTCAACTTGTTTTTGATTTGTGCTTTTCGTCCAACCCATTTTGTTAGACAAGTAAGAAACATGGGTGTCAACTCCTATAGAGTCTTGGCCCTGTTCAGCAAGAAAGACATTCGCAGTTTTTCTTCCAACTCCGGGAAGTTCAATAAGTTTCTCGAAGTCGTGAGGAACACTACCCTTATATTCAGAGACTAATTCTTTTGCACAGGCAAGGATGCTCTTTGATTTGTTTTTGTAGAAGTTTACTTTTTTTATTTTTTCTTCAATCTCTGTTAAAGATGCTTTGGAAAGTTTTTCGGCTGTTGGATACTCTTGAAAAAGGCCTTCGGCCACAACTATAGTAGTCTCATCTCTTGTTCTTGCAGAAAGAATTATCGAAACCAGAATTTGAAAGTCGTTTTTCCAAGATTCTGCAGCTAAACGCATCTCTTCAGAGTTTTTTCCAAGTTTTTCAAACTCTTTTAATTGCCGAATTGCTCTCTCTTTATCCATGATGTTTTTTGGGAAATTGTGATTAAATATTTATTGATAGTTAGGCTCTGTCCGGAGTTAGCATATTTTGAAGATTGACTTGTCTCTTTAAGCCTTAAAAGAACCAAATTATTTTTTAAAGAGTCCATTCCGGACAGAGCCGATAGTTAGTTTTTTAAAGGGGAGATAATTTTGACAAAGACAGGAGGTATAAAATGAATAAATCAGACAGACATATGTTTGGTCACACTCTTTTGAGGGTGACTCTTGGACTGTTGTTCGCTATAGCTGGATACAAAAAATTAATGAATCCTGAAGGAGTTGTAGGCATGCTTACTGGAATAGGATTCATAGTTCCAACGTTCTTTGCATGGATTTTGATATTATCAGAACTCATTTTTGGTGTTTTGGTTTTTGTCGGATATAAAACAAAGTACACAGCCTGGCCTTTAGCATTTATAATGTTAGTAGCTGAAACAACTGTGGTAGCTCCAAGTGGATTTTGGGGGTCTAATTCCTTTTTCCATTTGATTACTATTGCTGGACTTGCAACAATAGCTTTGACTGGACCTGGGAAATGGGCACTTAGCAGAGATTAGTTTCAATTTTGTTTTTTATTTTTGTCTTGTTTTTTGGTTTGAAGGTTTTTACAATGAAAGAACTGGTAATAATTGGGGGAGGCTTTGCAGGAACAAAGATAGCCGGAAAGCTACAAAAAGTATTCAAGGTTACGTTAATAGACAACAAGGATTATTTTGAGTTTACTCCAGGAATTCTAAAATCATTAGTACACCCTGAGCGTTTAAAGAGTATTGAGGCTCATCACAAAGATTATCTAAAAAAAACTAAAGTAATAAAAGATTTAGTTGTTGCAATTAAGAATAAGAATGTTATTCTAAAAAATGGCAGGGCGGTAAAATTCGATTACTTGGTTATTGCTTCTGGATCAAAGTACACTTCTCCAATAAAAACAAAAGATATTGTTCTTGCAGATAAAGGAACGAGGCTAACAGTACATCACGAGAAGTTCAAAAGATGTAAGAATATGATAATTGTTGGTGGAGGGCTTGTTGGTGTGGAGTTGGCCGGGGAAATAACAGAAAGGTACTCAGAGAAAAAAGTAACTATTATCCACTCTGGAGATTGTCTTATGAAGAGAAACAACGCAAAGTCGAGAAAGTTTGTCAAAGAGTTTCTCGAAAAAAGAGGGGTTAAATTAATATTTAATGAAAGGGTTCAAAAAATGAGTAAAGGATTTGTTGAAACTGATAAAAAGAATAAGTTTGAATGCGATTTGGCTATTCTATGCACAGGAATAAAACCAAATTCAGAGTTTATGAGTAAAACCTTATTAGACTGGAAAGGATTCATAGAAGTTAATAATCATTTGCAAATGAGGGGGAGTGGGGATATCTTTGTGTGCGGAGATGTGGCAGCTATCAACGAGGAAAAAACAGCTCAGGCAGCAGAGAAACAGGCAGATGTAGTTATAACCAATTTAAAATTAATGGAAAAACAAAAAAGTCTTGAAAGATATCATTCAAAAATAAGACCCGCAGTTATTAGTCTAGGAAGGCGGAATGGTATCTTCGAACATGGTAATTTTGTTATGACTGGATTGATTCCTGCTTTTTTGAAATGGGCAATTGAGAGAAAAACTATGCTAAAGTACGGAAGGATTTGAAATGGTTAATAAAGATATAGAAAAAATAAAGAGTGAACGAACGATTAAAGAGCTACTAGAGTTCGGAATTATTAACATTGACAAACCTTCTGGGCCGACGAGTTTTGATATTTCTGATTTTGTAAGGAAAAAGCTTGGATTGCGAAAGACAAGCCATTTTGGAACTTTGGATCCAATGGTTACGGGGGTTCTGCCTATTGCTTTGAACAGAGGTTGTAAGCTAACAGGATTTTTTCTGGGAGAAGACAAAGAGTATGTTGGAATAATGAGAATTCATGAAGATGTTTCTTTGAAGGATGTTGAGAAAATGATAAAAGAAAAATTCTTTGGTAAGATAACACAAATGCCTCCAGTAAAATCACGTGTAAAGAGGCAGGAACGTGAAAGAGAAATAAAATCATTCAAAATTATAGAAAAAGACGGGCAGAATTTTTTGTTTCAAGTAGAGTGCCAGGGAGGAACGTACATAAGAAAGCTTGTCCACGATTTAGGAGAAGCTCTTGGAACGGGAGCACATATGCTTGAACTGAGAAGAATCAGAGCAGGGATATTTGAGGAATGTGATAAAATTTACCCTATCGTAAATCTTTACGATTTTGAAAGTGCGGTAGATGAATATCAAAAGGGAAATGAAAAACTTTTAAGAGACATTATCCTTCCTGGAGAAGTTGTTTTCAAATTATTTCCTGTTGTGGAAATAAAGGAGACATCATTGAAACAAATTTTAACTGGAAAACCTTTAATGAAATCAGACTTAGCGCCAAAGTCGCCAATTCCGAAAGAAGAACTTATTGTAGTTTTTCATAAAAACAGGCTTATAGCAATAATGAAAAGAGTTGACGATGGTGACATTATTGCGAGAGCTGAGTTCGTTTATAATTAATGTTTCTTATCAAAACACTTTTAAGTAATCTTTTCTAAGAGATAATATGCGTGAATTTGTTTATTTTTCAAGTGAGGCTGCGACTTCTGGCAACTTTGATGTCAATGAATTAATGAGGGCTGGAAGAATGGACATTGCCGTTCATTTCATAATAAACTCATTCTTCTTGTCTCATAGCTTAAGGGATGACGTGAGATTACATCTTATCTTTTATGGAATGCCAGACCCCCCAAAGCATATTGAAATACAAATAACTCCTGAAACTAAATTAAGCAAAAAGGATGTGGCTAATTTGATAAAGAAGATTCTTTACAAGTATCAACAAGGAAAAAGAGCGGAAGTTATGCCAGGATGTTTCATTGAGAAAAAAAGTTTTTTAAAAGTGATAGAAGAACTTGCTAAAGAAAATAAAGAGATTTTTATTCTTGATAAAAAGGGTGAGAGTATAAGAAAGGCAAAAATTCCTAAGGATAGTGTTTTTGTGGTTGGAGATCAGAACGGATTTCCAAAGAAAGAGTTGAAAAGATTAAAGAAATCGTCCCGACTGATTTCAGTCGGGCCCAAGGTTTACTTCGCCAGTCAAGTTGCAACCTTGATTAACAACGAGCTGGATTTAAGAGGTTTTTGAGGTTGTTTTTTGGAATGTGAAACGAAATTTGAAGTGGGTGAGTAGGAACCCACGTGGCTAGTGGGTTTGAAAAGAGGTTATGAGTTTTAGGTAGAATAGTGAAGAAATTAGCTTATAAGTCGATTGTGAAAAAACAGTAAAGAAGCGTCTTCCACAAGCTTTTTAAATGAAAAATGGGTCTTTTTTTGAATGGTGAAGATTGTTTTTACTCCTGATTGGTTTTTAGGAAAAGATGTTTTGATTGATTTCTTCAGTTTTCTAGTTCTGTTCACATTTTTCATACTTGCAGTAAAAACTTACAAGTTGAATAAAAATAGAAGATTCCTTTACCTCGGTTGGGGATTTGGATTAATTGGACTCGCACAGTTAGCAGCAGTAATTACCAAACTCGTTTTGTATTATGATATAGGGCCAACCCAAGCAATAGGACAAGCAATAGTAACAAGTAATCTCCTTAGTTCAGTTGATATTTTTTATTATGCAGGATTTTTCTTTCAGAGATTTTTAACTCTCTGCGGACTTTACATCATATACAGACTTCCTAGGGAGAAAAAATCTATCGGAGATTACATCCTAGTTTTATACTTTATGCTCATATCTGCAATAATCGGTGATGAATTTTATTACATTTTCTATCTCACCTCTTTGTTTTTACTTGTAATGATAGTAAGCAACTACTACGAGATATATAAGAAAAACAACTTTACAAACACAAAAGTGTTAATCGGGGCGTTTTCTCTTTTAGCATTGAGTCAGTTGATATTCATACTTTCTAAAGTTGAGTTTCTTTTTGTTTTGGCAAGTGCAATCGGACTTGTTAGTTATGTAATCCTTCTTTTCCTTGTCATAAAAATATTGAAATATGGAGAGAAAAAGAAGTCGCATGGGGATAATCTCAGACATGTTGGCGATAATACAAGAGAAAAACGGAAGCATTAAGCCAACTCATCTGATGTATAAAGCAAATTTGTCACATAACCAGATGAAATCCTATCTCGATGAGTTGATGGGAAAGAAGCTTGTTGACAAAGAAATGAGCAAAAAGGGAAATAGAATAATCATAACAAAGCCCGGAAGAGATTTTCTTTTGCAATACAACAGAATGCGAGAGTTCGAAAAGACGTTCGGGTTGTGAACCCATACTTCATAATATTTATAAATCAAAGTATTGCTAAAATAAGATGACAGAAAGTAAAGATTTCGACATAAACTCTCTTGCTATTCAGTACGGAGAATACTACAAAATAGACAGAAGAGAAAATGAATCGGACCATATGTACCGAAGCCGTGTTGCTGGAGAATTAAGGGGAAGAGGGAAGTTAATCGAAGCACACGAAGCAATCTCTGGAAGGAGATATGATGATCCTTATCAGGGGGCTTTGGGACCTCTTACTGGAATTATGGGGGCACTTAATTTAGCACTTAATGGGCGAAATTTTTCTAGTGATCCAGAGAGAATGGTTGGTGACGACATTGTGGCGGGAGCAATAACAAGATATGAAGACAACTCTGGACGTGAGGCAATTGCAAGAGTTTTTGGTTTAGTAGGTCCTGGAGCAGGAATGGACTTACTTGAAGCAATGAGAAGGGAACAAAGGTAGAACAAATCCTAAAAAGTTTTTTCAATGTGTAAAATTTAATCAGATAAAACTTAATAAATCCCTCTTTCTTTTATTTTTCTATGAAGAAATCAGTCAGACTTTACATCGGAGGAACAGTACAGGATGTCTTTTTTCGCTCTTTTGTTAAAGAAAATGCTGAGAGACATAATTTAAGAGGTTTTGTTAGGAATCTTGAAGATGGAAGGGTTGAGATTTTTCTTGAAGGAAACCCTGAAGATGTAAATAAAATGATGGAACTTGTGAAGAAGGGGCCAAAACATTCTCAAATAAAGAACATTGAAGTCAAAGAGGAAAAATTCCAAGATTTTAAAACCTTCAAAGTGTTACATATTTAATAAAATGGGAAGAGAAGAAGAGATAATAAAAGAGAGAGAAAGGAAACTTAAAGAGATGTTGGCAGAAGGAATTAATCCTTATCCTGCTAGCTTTGACAAGAAGAATACTTGCAAGGAAGCAATAGAGTCTAAGATTGGAGCAAAGGTTGTGACCGCTGGAAGGTTGATGAACAAAAGAGATTTGGGTAAAATAATTTTTTCTGTTGTTAGAGACGGAACTGGAGACATTCAAATTGTTTTCCAAGAAGGACAAACCCCAGATAAAACAACAAAGTTTTTTCAGAAATATTTTGATGCTGGAGATATTGTTGGAATTGAAGGAAAGTTATTCAAAACAAAAACTGGACAGACTTCAATACTTGTTGAAAAAGTTGATATGTTAAGTAAAAGTCTTCTTCCTTTGCCGGAGAAGTGGCATGGAATTCAAGATGATGATGAAAGATTAAGAAAGAGATATCTCGACATTTTGATGAACCCTGAAACAAGAGAAATTTTTGTGAAAAAAGGGATTTTCTGGAAATCTTTTAGAGAGTTTTTAACAAGGCATAGTTTTTTGGAAGTTGAAACACCCGTTCTTGAGAATTCTGCTGGAGGAGCGTCAGCGACGCCATTCAAGACACATCACAACGCTCTTAATCTTGACGTTTTCCTAAGAATTTCAATGGGAGAACTTTGGCAGAAGAAATTAATGGTTGCTGGTTACGAAAAAACTTTTGAAATTGGAAGGCAGTTCAGAAACGAAGGTATGGACGCGGAGCATTTACAAGATTATACTCAAATGGAATTTTATTGGGCATACGCAGATTACAATATGGGAATGAAGTTGGTTGAGGAGATGTACAAAGAAGTTGCAAAGAAAACTTTTGGAACATTGAAGTTCAAATCAAGAGGTTATGATTTGGATTTAGGAAAGAAGTGGGTTGTTTATGATTATGAAAGTGTGATTAAGAAGAACACGGGAATTGACATTTACAAAGCTTCTGAAAAAGAAATAAAACTAAAACTGAAGGAGCTCGGCGTTGAACATGACCCTAAAATGTCCAAGTGGAGGCTTGTAGATTCTCTTTGGAAATACTGTCGAAAGAAACTAGCAGGACCGGGATTCCTTACTGGACAGCCTGTTGAAGTAAGTCCTTTGGCAAAGAGAAATCCAAAAGACACAAAGAAAGTAGAACAGTTCCAAGTAATAATTGCTGGGACAGAAATAGGCAATGGTTATTCTGAATTAAATGACCCTTTAGATCAAGAGTCTAGATTTAAGGAACAAAGTAAAATGAAAGAAGCAGGGGATTCTGACGCACAAGAGCATGATTACGCTTTTGTCGAAGCATTAAAGCATGGAATGCCTCCAACTTGTGGTTTCGGAGTTTCAGAAAGACTTTTTGCATATCTCGTAGATAAACCAATAAGAGAGACAGTTATTTTCCCTCTAATGAAGCCGGAGAAATAAAATGTCAGATATCCCAATCTCACGAGAAGAAGCATGGAAATTAATTCTTAAACATAATTCCGAACGCTCAGATTTAAATCATTACTTAGAAAGTGAGGCAGTTATGCGTGAGCTGGCAACACATTTAAAATTGAAGCCAGAAAAGATTGAGTATTGGGCAATCCTTGGATTGCTTCACGATGTTGATTGGGGAATAACAAAAAATAATGTAGAGACACACTTGACCAAGGCTCCTGAAATTCTTGAAGAAGCGGGTTTTGCAAATGAGTTTATTGAAAATATCTTGAGTCATGGTTATGGGTTTAACGAGTTGCCACATCTTGCGCACAAAGTAAGAACAGAAAAGGTAGAACATGCTCTCGCGGCTTCGGAAACAGTAACTGGATTGATTCATGCTTATGCTTTGATGAGGCAGGGAAGAGTTTCTGATATGGACCCGAACGGCCTAAAGAAAAAATACAAAGATAAAACGTTTGCAGCAAAAGTTGACAGGAGTGTAATAAAAGAGGCAGAAGAATTGGGTATAACTTTAGAAGAATTTTTCTCGATTGCTATCGAAGGAATCAAAAAAATAAAAGATAAAGTTGGTTTGAGTTAGGAAAAGGATTAAATATAAGCATCCAGTAAAAATTGTATGGGAGAAAAAGAAGAATATTACTTTCTGACAGAAAAATTAGAAAGAGTTAACTGGGCTCTTGAAGGTCAATGTGATGATGTTGATTGTGATAAATATATTTATCTGGATTGTCTAAAAGCCAGCCATAAACCTATTCTTGAACATAATTTTTCTTGCATGAGTAAATTAAAAGTTGAGAAGGATGTTATTCTAAGACTTTTATCGCAGCGTAAATATGGAAGATATCGCTTTGAAAAATGTATTGTTTGTAAAAGAAGTTTAGATAAATTAAGTAATAAAAGTGTTATAGTCAGTTTCACAAAACCTATTAAACATAATGGAAAAACTTGTTATCAGTGGAAAGGAGTTTGGACACACAGAAAATGTAGCTCAAAAGTAAAAATTCCTAAAGGATGGAAAAAGTACTAAAATGTCAATCATCGTAAAGTCAAACATAAGAAAAGTTGTGAAAGATTTAGACAAAGAAAATTCTATCTCTAGCGTTTCCGACGAGGTTTCAATTGCTTTGGAAAGAAAGGTGGAAGAAATTTTGATTGATGGAATAAAGAGGGCAAAGTCCAACGGAAGAAAAACTTTGCAAGGTAGAGACTTGTAATTTTATAACATAAAAGCTTATAAATAAAATTTAGTAGATGTTTAAATGAGTAAAGTCTTAGAAAAAATTGTAAGTGGTTCTCATAAGGTACTGGACGGTATGAACAATTTTTACGATACCAAATCAGAAAAATGGTATGTGGAAGCTGCAAAACATTTAGTTCCATCCTATACTGTGAACAGGATTAATACCGATTTCGGTGGAAATTTAATAACAGACTTGGCTGCAGGCACTATAGAACTTGGAAAGTTGGTAGTATACGGTGCTCTCGTAATTGGTGCAGTAGAATTTTTTAGATAAAATAATCAAGTGAATGTATCTTTGAAGTATATAAAAGATTATAAGGGTATTTCATAACTGTTGAGATATGGACTCAAGTTTATACCTAACCAGAGCAAGTAAGTTTGTAGAAGCGGATCCTGTTAGAGGGATTCCAGAATCTGGTACGGAGTACAGCTCTTATTTTGTTGTTGTTGCACCAAATACAGACGAAGCTTCCAAAAAACTTCGTAGATATCTTAGTAACCATTCAAGATCTAAAGGTTGGGAAACGAGAGAAACAAGGGAATTAACTGTGGGAGCTCATATTCCTTTAGAAGATAGAGTTGCAATTCTAAAAGAAGTTCTTTCTGTAATTGAATAATTTTTATTTCTTAAATGTTTAGAGAGTAACTAAAATATAAAAACCCGTTCTACTTTTTCAGGTTATGCCTACAGAAAAAAAGAGTACCACAACTTCTAAGTCAAGTCAGGGAAAAAAGAATAGGGCAGCCGGGGGAAGATTTGAGTTAAAGGTTCGTTCTGAGATGGAAAATCCTGTTATTTCTTTGAAGTTAAAATATCAATATTTATAGAAGATAATGTCGTAATAGGGGTAAGTAGGTACTCTATTTATGGAAAGAGATGAAAAAGGAAGATTTGTGAGGGGGCATAGGGTTTTAGGTAAAGGTATTCTTAGAGTAATAGATTATAATGCAAAGAATGGTGTTTGGAACAAAGGCATGAAAGGAAAGGGATTGTATAAGCAACCAAAAAATTCAAATATTATAAGAAGCGAAACGATGAAAAAAAGGTGGAAAGAGAGTGAACTCTTAAAGTCTAGTGAAAGAAGTAATAAAATCAAAGAAAAAAGAAAGAACCAAGTTATAACTGAGGAAACGAAGCAAAAGATTTCTTTAGCTCTAAAAGAGAAATATAAACGGGGTGAGATTACCATACCTTTTAAGGGTAAAAAGATGACTGAAGAACAGAGAAAAAAGTTAAGTCAAGCTCTTAAAGGTCTAGCAAAGAGTGATGAGTTTAAACAAAAAGTTTCTGTAACATTAAAAGAGTTGTACAAAAGTGGCAAAAGGCATGTAATTTGGGTTCCTGAAACTAAGCCAGAAAAAATTTTTAGAGGATTACTAGAAGAATTAAACATTTCTTTTACTCCTCAAAAAAAAATTTATGGAACACCCGACTTTTTTATAGAACCCAATGTATGCATCTTTGTTGATGGAGATTATTGGCATAGCTCTGAAAAATCAATGAAGAGAGATGAAGAGGTTAACTATTATTTGATTGATAGCGGTTTCAAAGTGATTAGGTTTAAAGAAAAAGATATTCTAAAAAATATTAATAAAATTAAAGAGAAAATTGTAAATGAATTCCAAATCATTAATAGGTAGAAAAAGTAGAGCTTCTGGAAAGAGGTTTGAAGATAAAGTCAGGGCTAACTTAGAGAGTTCTGAGATGGGGTGGACGGTCAGTAAATGGATGAATACTATTGAGCAAGAAAAAGGGGGAGGGATATGGAAGATTACTAAAGTTAGAAATAAATTTTTGGGACCAGGAAGACCTTTAATGTTAGGGGCCGGGTTTCCAGATTTCGTAGCTTTCAAAAAAGCTAATTCAGGGGATTTTGAGGTAGTAGCTGTAGAAGCGAAGAGTAATGGTTATTTAGATCAAAAAGAGAAAACGATGAGTCAATGGTTAATTGACCATAACATTTTTTCTAAGATTATTATAGCAAAAAAAGGAAAGAAAAGAGGGGAAGTAGAGTACATTGATTTTAAAGAGAAGTACAAAGTTGATAATACAGCATAATAAAACTTAAAATCAGAGGATTGTTAGAATGTTAATGAAGAAATCTCAAGGATTTTTTATTTTAGCATTTTTTCTTTCTTTATACGCTCTAACATTTGTTTCTGCATTATGTGAATCTGGGCAGATTGACGTTAATACAGCTTCTTCATCAGAATTAGACAAGATAATTGGGGTTGGTAATGCAACAGCTTTGAAGATAATCGCAACTAGGCCTTTTTCTTCGGTAGACGATTTGATAAGAGTTAGTGGAATAGGAAATGTAACTCTCAGCAAGATGAAAGCGCAAGGACTGGTTTGTGTGGGTGATGAAGAAGACACTGTTAAAGAAGAAATCCAAGAGGAGACAAATGTAACAGAAGTTAAGGTTATTAGTGACTTAACCAATACCCAAACTGCTGCTCAACCAGAGTCAAAGAAGGCAATAACTTTGAATCCGCAAGTTATAAAAACCGCCGGGACCAACGGTTTAAAGAAAAGCCCTGCCCTCTGGGGATTTGTGGTTTTTTGTGTTTTGATTGTAGTTTTGTTTATAATAAAAGCGGGAAAGTACAAAAATGAGTTTAGATGAACAGAAGATAAGAGCAATAATGATTCTTGATGTTATAGGAAGACCTCCAAAGCACTTAATAGAGAGTCTTGAGAAAGTAATAAGCGAGATTGACAAGGAAAAAGGCGTTAAGGTAATGATGAAAGATATTAAGGAACCAACGCTAATGAAAGACCAAACAGATTTTTACACAACATTTGCAGAGGTTGAGGTCGAGATTGAAGACATTTTAAGTCTCGCTATTCTTCTTTTCAAATACATGCCGGCACATCTTGAAGTTGTTTCCCCAGAGATTATTGCAATGTCAAGTAATGGGTGGAATGATATTCTCAATGAGTTAGCTAGAAGACTTCATGCTTATGATGAGATTGCAAGAATGTTACAGAGTGAAAAAAATGTGCTGCTTAAAAAACTCAAAGAGCTCGGCGGAGACTTGAACGACTTAATACCAAAGTCAATGATAAAGACGCCAGAATCAGAAATTGAGAAAGAAGATAAATCAGAAAAGAAGAAAGGAAACAAAAAGAAGAAGTAATTTCTAATAAAGTAAAATCTCGTTTTGTAAATTAGACAAAGGTTGTTGAAAAATTACTTTCTCGCGCCTATTTTTAGTAAATCAATCTGAGGGCGGACACGCTTGTACCTTTTGAAGAACCATAACAAGAACAAAATAACGAGGGCAACCATTGACCAACCGATTATTTTTCCGGTTGAGCTTTTCTTGATTACTTCACATTGCGCAGGTGCAACGCAGCAAACTCCTTCACTTACTTTTGCTGTTTCCCCACTACAAGTTTCATTAGAAGTACAGACTTTTCCTTTAAGCTGTGTACACGTTGTTAAGATTACTGGCTCTGAACTTGTTTCTTCACCGACGGGGGCGATGTAATCACTAATAAAGTCTAAAGATATTTCAAAGGAAGAGGTTGTGTTTTCTGTTCTCACAGTGACTTCATCACTAACAGATTTTTCTATGCTTCCAGAGTTTATTGTAATTTCTACTTGTTCCGATGAATTTTTGCCAACTGTAGAAGGCGAAGATATGGTGACATAATTTACAAGAGAGGTTGGAATGGAAAATGTTAAATTTTCCAAGTCTAGGTCTCCCGTGTTAAGAACGTAGACAATCCTCTTGGCTGTTGAATTTGTAGCCATTGAGACGCTCATTTGATTTGGTTCTAGTCTAAAACTTTCTTCTCCGTTAGAAGAAGTTATATCAGATGCAGAACTCGGGAGTACATTAGAGTTAACAAAAGAAGGAATCAAGTACTGAGTATTTATCGAAGATAGTTTTATGTTTTCTACTTCTGAGCTTTGTCCAGATGAAACGAAAGGTATTTCTTTTATTTCTCCAGATTTAACAGTTATTGATTTTTGGGCTGAAAGGTTTTTTGGAGTGCTGATAGAAATTGTTATTTGATTTTCTTGCAAGTTTTGGACTTCCAGAGAAAAGTCTTGTGAGGTTTTGATAAATCCTGGAGTTACAGAGAAGTCAGAAAGGTTTTCGGTAATTATAAAATTTTTAACAAGGTTTTCTTCGCTCTCTAATGCCCCTTTCATATACTTAATCTTTTCAAGAACAAGAGAATAATTTCCTGCTTGTTTATCTGCAATTAAGGCGTAGAGGTAAAAATCATCATTGATATTTGCAATTTCGTAAACAAAAGGAATATTTGAGGGGTTTCCGTTGCGATAAAAGAAAACGTTACTTCTTGTTGGCTGTTCTAAGAAGTTTGCAGAAACCTTCGCAATAAGTGTTTCACCTTTGTCAAAACTGTTTGAGTCTTTTGTAAAGTTAATTTGTGCTGCGGAAATTAAAGATATTGAAAGTAAGAATACTGTTAATGATAGAAGCAGTAAGTTAAATTTAAATTTAAATTGGCTATGCGAGTTGCCACCTGAGTTTTTATCACTAAAAGAGCTGTAAATCATCACCATATTCAACTAAGAAAAAAGAGGTTAATAAAGTTTATTTCAGTGGAGAAGTCGCTCGCTGTCGCTCGCAATTAATATATATTTTTAATAAAGTAAAATCACAGCGTTTTTAGACTAAAACTTGGTTTAGATTGAATGTTATGTTTCTTTATTTTTTCATAAGCACAAGATTTATATACTTCAGGTATATGAGATATATATCTCACATATACACCAAACAAAATGGTACAAGCGATGATTGATATTCCGGAAAAGGCGAATCACATATTAAACATAGTGAAGGCAAGGTATAATTTGAAAACTAAAAGCGAGGCTATTGCCAAGATAGTAATGGAGCACGGTGAGAGTATATTAGAACCTGAATTAAGACCAGAGTATCTTGAAAAACTGAAAAAGATTGATAGAGAAAAAGGTATTCCTTTTAAGAATATTTCTGAATTAAGAAAAATTATAGAGGGATAAATGTACAATTACGAGGTAATGCCCTATTTGCAGAGAATCCTTAATAGATTGTCTAAAAAAGATAAAGTTCATTACACTCAAATTCTGAATAAAATTGGAGAAATCATTAATTCAAAAGATGTTGAGCATTATAAAAATTTAAAATATGACTTAAGTGAGTATAAAGTAGTTCATATTGGACATTTTGTTCTTGTGTTTAAATTTGAAAAGGTAAATAACAAAATTAAATTTGAAGATTTTGACCATCACGACGTTATTTACAAGAAGAAAATATGAACAAAGATAGTATAAAATTGTTAAGGTAGTAGAACAAGAATTAGTTTTAATGGAGTAAAATCAAATTAGTCAGTTGAGTAAACTGTAGAGCTTAACAATTGGTTTATTTCTGAAGAGTCAAAATAAAGTTAATTATTTCTTTATATTAAAAAATATTCCAGTAATTCCAACGATAAAAAGTAAAACACCAAGTAGGCCTTGGCCTGTGCCAGTCATCCCTGCAACAGCATTGCCTGTTGCGTTAAAAGAAAAAACACTAAGGGCAATTCCCGCGAGGGTTGAAAGAAGAAAGATAGCGGTTTTGCCTTCGAGGCCAGTTCCACTTTTTCGGTGTTCTTCACCAGAATTTCTTTCAATGAATTCTCTTATCGTTCTGTAGCTCTGTATAGCTCCATTTTTATCTCTTCTTGCAGCCTCTAATAATTTTGGGATAGCCTTTTTCCCTTTTCCGATTTTTTCATACAATTCAGCACCGCGCACTGCGGCAGTAACATTAATAAGATTTTTAGAACCTTCTCCCATTAACTCTTTTGCATAAGCACGAATTTCTTCTTCTTTTGCTTTAGCGGCTTCGTCAGTCATCTCCATATAACTCTTACTTTTCTCCACTAACTCACCATAACCTAATCCTCTGGCTCTTTTGTATTCTGCTCTCAAGATGCTCCCTTTTCCTCGACCAGTAATTTTGTCGAACTCTCTCAAGTATTTATCCGTGTCACTCATTTTTATTTTAATATTTTTCTTTATTTAAATTTAATTGTTATTTTTTCTATTCTACTTCCCCATCTCCTTTAACTTTCTCAAAACTTCATCGAGTTCACGTTGAGCGCCGGATTTTGGTCTTGGAGGCATTGGTCTTGATGGAGATGAAGGAATTATTCTTCTTTCCATTGGTCTTGGACGGAAGAATTGAGGCATAGGAGAGAATGGACGAGGTTGGTTTGGTCTTGATGAAGGTCCGGAACTGCCTCCAGATTTTTTAGATATTCTTAGCCAAAGCATTCTTAATTTTTCCCTAAAGATTATTCCGAGAACAGTAAGTACAATCAGAACCAATAAAACCCAAATCCAAGTATAGCTTCTTTGTGGAGTGGTTTTTTCAACACAACAAGTGTCGCTGTAGATATCACAACTATAAAATTCGCTTGCTTCTTCGTCAGTATTACAACTTGAGGTTCTGCAAGTTCCGCCAGAGGATTCACATTCAGAGATGCTTGCTCCTCCGTCACCAGTGTCAGTTTGGCAACTTCCACCGATGCAACAACTTTGCCCGACTCTTAAGCCATCAGCACTTGAGTCTGTCCATCCGCCACCAACACATTCTTGTGAAGATGAACAAACATCGCCCCCTAATTGTGTGCATGTACTTTGTTTTGGTTCAGCAGAACAGCACCTGAACAATCCTAAACATCCACCAAACTGTGAATCTGAAAAAAGTTCTCCGTCGCTCTCTGAGCAATCTGAAGTTGAGGTACAAAAGTATCCTGCAGTTGTACAACTTGGAATGTTATCTGGACTTCCACCACTACTCCCCCCTCCGCCGAAACCTCTAGGCCAAAGAGAAGCAAGTACGAATGCAGTATTTCTTACATTGTTTTCCCAACATCCGTTAGCGTCTTGAATGGAAAGGAGCCATGCCTTTGAATTTGTTTTTTCTTCAATAGTTTCCTGCTGGAATGGATAAAGAGCAAGGGCAGTGTCATAAAGTTTATCCCCGGATTCAAACCACCACTTTTTTACTTTCTGTTTTGAAAGCAATGAAGTTCTGTAATCTGTATTTGAATTTATGAAATACAAAAACGCGTCAGGAAGAAATTCTCGATTATCTTCGGCAAGAGTTACTAAATAAGGAAGGTAAGGTGACACGTCTTTATCATTAGAATTAAGAACTGCCGAGGCCCAAAGGCTTCCTTCGTAGTCGCAAACACCATTATCAACGAAGCAGAAAGACTCTACTTTTTCAGAGGTGGTTCCACCAGCAACTGCGGACGAGGATTCTGGAGAGACATGAATTGTTGAAGGGATTGTTGAAGAATCTGGTTTCTTAAATAAAAGAGTTGTTAAAAATTTCTTGTCGCATGAAACTGAAAACTCTTCATTAAAGCATGATGGAGAGATTCTTAGCCAGTAGCCACTTTCATCAACAGTCAAGCACACACCAGCAGTGCCCGTTATTTTTTTATCAGCACCAACAGTTACGTCGAATGTAAGGCTAGAGTATTCAAGAGTACATGTAGTTGCTTCTGGGCTTTCGACTTCTAAAAACCATGCTAAGTCTGTTGTGCCACGGGTTTGATTGAGAAGCCATGATTGTGCTTTGTCCGTGTTCACTCCAGCATTGTCTAATGCAAGTATTGCTTGAGCTGTGGTTTTTATTCTGCAATTTCCAGAAGGCCAACATTCACCGATATTAGACGAGATATTCATCAATTCTTGTTGACATTTTCCGTTTGCAAGAAGAGTAAATATTTTTTCTTCTGGAGTAAGAGCAGAGCATAATGCAGTTGTGTTTGTTTTGCTGTTTAAACATGAATAAGCTTTGTCAACTTTTTGTTGTTCTGTTGTTGCGTTTACTGCAGCATTAACAAAGGGTAAAACGGTTAAGATTAAGAATAGGAATAGAACTCCGAACAACGCACTCTTTTTCATTATATCTACAGTCAAATGTTATTTTTAAAATTATCTTTAATTTTATGCTTGTTTTGTTTTTCTTCTTTCTCTTGTCTCTTCTGTTCTTTCTGAGTTCTCTTCAAATTTTCTTCATTTCTAAAATTTTTCTGAAGACTTTTTCTTGTCATGTAATTCACCGGATTCTTGTATCTTAGTTCTTCATCAGTTGGAATAATTCCTATTCCCTTGTAATAGTCTTTGTCATAGTTTGGAGGAGGGGCAACTTTATTTCTGTAACTCCATGAAATTTGAGTTTTAATATAACCTAAGCTTAGAGGTACTTCATTTTTATCATTCCATTGATAAATTCTTTTTTCAAACTCTTCCTTATCCATTCCCGCAGAACGGAAAAAGTTTATCAAAATAAACAAACCACGTTTTTTTCCGTCGGAAAGTCCTTCGAGAATTTTTTTAATTGAAGGGGGTAGAAGTGCATCTGAGAAGTCGGAAATTTTAACTTGTTTGAAGTCGGATTCTTTTCTTACGCCAAGAGTAGAAGAAGTTTCGTCAGGATTTTTATTTTTGTACCAATCCAAAGCTTCACGAAGAATTTCTGTAGCTTCTCCCTCTTTTGAATCTGGCATGAAATTTCTAATTT
Organism: Nanobdellota archaeon; assembly: GCA_038045405.1. Classification (GTDB taxonomy): domain Archaea; phylum Nanobdellota; class Nanobdellia; order Pacearchaeales; family GW2011-AR1; genus ASMP01. The sequence goes on from JBBSYF010000015.1 coordinate 29,796, forward strand.
TTACTTTTAGAGGATCTGCATCGTGAGGCTGAAAGTTTTTCAATTCTTCTGGAAGAACGACCACACTAGCCAAAGTTGTTTTTTCATGAAGGGAGTAAGGCATTCTAAAAAGGTGTCTAGATGAAACCAAAACAAGGTCGGGAATTACATCCTGTTGGGAGCCTGTTTCTTCTTTCAAATGATTCAAACCAATTTCAATATTATTTTGAATAGAAGAGTTGGTAGTATACACTCTATCCCCAATAGTTTTATTTGATAATTCAGTTTTATAAATATTCGAACCACTCAAGTTAACTGAACTGCCTTTATCTTTCTTAATATATTTCATTATAGAACCATACTCTTTGTCCTCAGATAGACAGTATATCTCTTTAGCAACATCTTCTTTACACGCTTCATTAATGAACTTTGTAATAATTCTTGGCCATACAGGAAACATCTCAGAAGTTTTAACACCGTTTATTTCTTTTGGAAATGCTTTACAGGGTATGATTATGTGAAATCCTTTGCTTCCCGAGAATTTGATGCCCACGTTTTTAACGCCATAAAATCCGAGAACTTTAAGTGCATATTTTGCAAGAATCTTGCTATATTCAAGGTATTTTGAATCGATATCAAGAAGCAAATCCCAACCAGTCCTTAGTTCATTAAGCTGTTTTTCATTCATTCCAGTGATAAGGGACAAAGGTTCTTGCCAAAGTTCTTGAGAACAGTGCAGACTTGTTGCTCCCTTCTTAACAAGTTCGAAAACGTCGCCAGGGTATTGAAGTGAGTCTGGGCGCTTTCCAAAACCTTCGAAATATCTAGGCACTACTTCCCTATTAGAAGAAAAGGCAAAAATGGCTTTCTGAACATCCGGTCTTGAGTAGTAAAGATTAGTTAGTTTCCTTATTCTTTGCTCTTTTTCACCTGGAACAGAGTCTTTGGAGGTTTCCATACTAAAAAAGAGACTAAAAGATTTATATAAATATACTATATGATAACAATACTTAAAAGCGCGTTGAGGCTCTTAGAAAAATGTTAGTAAGACTTGAAAATCCAGCACTTTTGTCAAGAGTTGTAGAGATTATTTCTGAGCTTGTGACAGAGGTAAGAATAAAGGTAAATGAGTCCGGTTTAAGCATAACTGCAATGGACCCTGCAAATGTTTCTATGGTTCGTTTTATGCTACCAAGAAGTTCTTTCTCAATGTTTGAAACAGACAATGAAACTCTTGGGATTAATCTTGATAATTTGAAAAGAATTTTGAAAAGAATCAATTCTGGAAGCTCTTTAGTTATGGAAAAAAGAGGAAATCTGCTTAACATCCAAATTCATGACAGAATAAAAAGAAATTTCAACTTGAGTTTGATAGACGTTGAAAGTGAGGAAAAAGACATTCCAGAACTTGAGTTTAGTTCAATCGTAGAGCTAAATTCTGTGGATTTTGTAGACTCAATAGAAGATTGTATGGTTGTCGGAGACGCTTGTTCTTTTATTGTTAGCGAGGGAAAGTTCATTATTGAAGCTCGAGGACTCAACAGTGCAATGTCGGAGTTTTCCGGAGATGAAGCAAAGATTCAGGCAGAGAATTGTAAATCAAGATACAGTTTGGAATATCTTCAAAAGTTCGTTAAGGGAACAAAACTTTCTGATAGAACTGTTTTAAAATTCGCGGATGACCATCCTTTGAGGATTGATATAAAGAATGGTTTCATGGAACTTTCTTTTCTTCTAGCTCCAAGAGTAGAGACTGATGATTAATTACATTTATAAAGATAAGAAGCATATTTGATTAAATGAAGAAGCTAATTGGTTTAATACTGTTTCTTTCAGCATTCTTAATTGTTAATAATGTTTTCGGCTGGTTTGAACTTTTAATTATTCCTTCGACTTACGTAGTATATCTTCTGTATGTAAATGCCTTTGCGCTTTTGTTTGGAGGTTTCTTCTCAATGAAGGCACTTAAACTTAGAGGAGGCAGGATAAGCGTAATGATGGGTTTTGTAGCCTCAATTCTTGTTGCAGCCGTGATATTTTATTACGGAGGTACGCTCTTAGAGGGGAAGGATGGAATATTTTTTGGGCCAATTCTTGCCTTTGTGGATGTTATGATAGGGATAATGCAATTTGATTTTTTATTAATTTCTCCAACAAGAAGACTCAAGTAAAGAGAAGATAGGTTAAGATTAATTTTTCAAAATTCCAACAAGATTTATAAATAAAATTTCCTTGTAAGAGATATGAAAAGAGGGCTGGGTGTTAATGGTAGTTCTATGAACAGTAAAAGACTCTCACAAGTTCGGTCTCGTTCGCTTTTACCAAACCAAACGAAGGGACAGGTAACCGTTTTTATTATTGCGGCAATTTTAATTGTTGGTTTGGCAATGGTTGTTTATTTTCTAAGACCAGGAATAACATCAACAACAGAATTTGATGAAAAAAATCCTACTGGTTTCATTCAAACATGTATGGAAGAAGAAATAACAAATGCTGTGAGTCTTGTTTCGCTTCAAGGGGGGAGTACAAACCCTGAACATTTCATTCTTTCCGAAAGTAACAAAATAGAATATCTTTGTTATATGACTGAAGACTGCAGACCTTGCGTAGTTCAGCGAGCTTTGTTGAAACAACATATTGAATCAGAAATTAAAGAAGAAATTGAGAGTAGTGTTGCAAGTTGTTTTGAGAAATTAGTTGCAAGTTATGAAAGCGGAGGGTATACCACAAATCTTGAACATGGTCCTAACGCAACAAAAGTTGAACTGCTCCCAAAGAGAGTTGTTACAAGCTTTAATTATACTTTAACAGCAACGAAGGCAAACACAAAAAGGTATGATTCATTCAATGTAGTTTTGAACAATAATCTTTATGAATTAGTAAGCATAGCTAATAGTATAATCGATTCAGAATCAAATTTGGGAGATGCTAATGAGAGATTTTATATGGACATATATCCCGATTTGAAAGTTGAGAAATTTAACCAAGTTGACGGTTCAACGATTTACATTGTAACGGACAGAAATAGGGAGGGGAACAGTTTCCAATTTGCATCAAGAAGCGTTGCATTGCCAGCAGGTTATGCATGTAATAATGTGGCAACAAACTAAAAAATGTTAAACAAAAAAGAGACGATAACAGGATTATTCTTTTTAGTATTCTTAATTTCATTTTTGTATTCAATACCCCAAGTGTCTGCAGTTGGAGAAACTTTTGTTTGTGCTGAAAAAACTTTAAGTGGTGCATGGTGTATGAATGTTCCAGAGAATCAAGCTAGTACTGCTATAAATCCTGTCACAGGGAGAGCTTACTCCGTTGCCAGAAGTTCATGTGAATCAACTTCTTTTTGTAGGATGGGAACTTGCGTTGACAACCAACAGGGAGAATGCCGACCAAATGTTCCTCAAAGAGTTTGTCAAGCTAGCAGTGGATTTTGGGTTCAGGGAAAACCAGAGGCAATCCCGCAATGCCAACTTGGATGTTGTTTGGTTGGAGACCAAGCCGCATTCGTTACAGCAACAGGATGCACGGCTATCGGTTCTCAGTATGGAGTAACTCCAACTTTCAATTCTCAAGTAAGAGACTCTGAATCATGTCTTGCTTTGTCAAATCCTAAGGCTATGGGTGCATGCGTCATTGATGACGGATTTCAAAGAGATTGTAAAAATATTGCTAATGCAGAGTGTAATGCTCTTCAGACTTCTGGTTCTGGAAACAGAAAAATAACTTTTAGCGAGGGATTATTATGTACTGCAGACGTTTTAGCAACAAGATGTGCAGTGCCTGCTCCAAATAAAATAAAAACAACATGTGTCGAAGGAAAGTTTGGAGTTTATTTCTTAGATACTTGTGGAAACATAGCAAATATTTACGACGCCTCAAAAGTCGACGTTTCAAAAGTAATAAACAGAGAATATTGGACGTATAGGAAAGATATAAGCGAAAGTTGTGGAGCTACTTCAAACAATGCAGGTTCAAAGACGTGTGGAAACTGCGACTATCAAGCAGGAAGTATTTGTAAACCTGTAAACAGGGCAACTCCCGATGCAACACCTCAACCATCATCTGGAGATTTTGTTTGCGCTGATTTAAGTTGTACATACAAAAATGAGAAATATCTTCACGGAGAGTCGTGGTGTGCAGGTAATTCTCCAGGAGCAAACGAGAATCTTCCCGGAAGTGAACATTATGTTTTAACATGTTATAGCGGAGAAGTTACTTCATCGCAATGTGATTCATTAAGACAATCGATTTGTCATGAAGACACAATCGAGGGTTATAGTGTGGCCGCTTGTGTAGCAAACAATTGGAGAGACTGCGTAGACCAAAAAAATAAAACAGTTTGTGAAGATGCTCAAAAAAGAGATTGTAAGTGGGTAGTTGGAAGTGCGCTTCAAATACCTGGACTTTCAGATAATGAAACAGGAGTAACTTATGTTTTAGATGATGACGGAAACCTTGTTCCAAGGGCAGGAAGCACGGGTACAGTTGGAGCGGCGTGCGTTCCAAGATATGCTCCGGGATTGAATACCAACACCACAGAAGCTGAGATTGCATGTTTCGCTGCAAGTGAAACTTGTCTTGTAAAATTCGGGAGACAAAACAGGCTTGACGACTGGAGTTGTAAATCTAATTGTCAGTGTCTCAAGAAAGAATGGGCAGACGGAAAAATAAATCAGTGTCTTGCTTTAGGTGATTGCGGAGTAAAGAAAAATTACTTAGGACAAAAGGGAGAAAGTTATGATCCTTTCACACAAGAAGGGGAACATGTAACAGGATTTAGCCAAAATCCTGTAAATGAAAGAAAATTCCCATAACAGACAGATAAAATAAAAAATATTAAATGAAAAAAGAAATTTTTAGAAAAAGAGAAAAGATGAAAAAAGGTTCGATTGCTGTAAGCCAAATAATTATTTTAGTTGTTAGCTTGATTGCTTTTTCTTATTTTGTAGGAAGCGAGTTTAAGATTGTGAGTGCGGCGGACGTGTGTACTAGAAATAATGCTGGTGCACCAGTTAAAGTTCCTGCTGGAGTTGATGTGAACATTCAGAGTCAGGTAAATTCATTTTGTATGAGTTCTGGAGGTAGTGCGGTATGTGACGGGGGAAGTGGGAACTGGAGATTAAGAATAACTTCATGTACAACATTACCACCTACACCCCAATTACAAAATACCCCTGGAAAATACACTCCTTCACTACCTTCCACAATATCAACAGTTGCATCAACAGTCGACACTGGATTACGATTGAAGAGTGCAATAAATGCTAAGAAGGCAAAGGATTTGGCGGCGGGATTGACTTCCGATCAGTTTACAAACGTTGCAGATGCTAGTAAGACAGGTTTATTTGCAAAACTGGGGGGAAGCGGATCTAGATGGTTCGGAGGAAGTACCAAAATAGGACTACAAGCAATAGGAAAGAACTTCGTTTGGGCAGCAGTAATTTATTTCGGAAGTAACTTTATTATGAGAAGCATGTTTAATATGGACCCTCAACTTGCAAATTCAATTTCTGCATCGCTTGCCACAGGGTATATGGGTGCGACTGTTTATGCTGCCCTCAAGGGGGGATTTGCTGCAGGAAGTGTTGGAGGACCGTTGGGGATGTTTATAGGCGTTGCTATCGCAGTTGCGGTTTTCGTATTTACTGGAGAGACTAAGAAAGTAAACGTCGTTACATTTTCATGTAATCCTTGGAGTGCTCCTGTTGGAGGAAAAGATTGCGAGAAATGTAACACTGGAGATTTCCCATGCACAGCGTATAAATGTCAAAGTTTAGGACAAGCATGTAATCTCGAAAATAAAGGAACAACAGAGGAACTTTGTGTGTGGAAAAATAGAACAGATATCAAACCTCCAGTAATCAAACCTTGGTTAGATGTTTTGACAACAGGATATAATTACAATCCCGATGGAACAATCTCACCCCCAGATACCGGAGTAAAAATTATTCCTGGAACAAATGTAACAGGATGCATTGCTCCATTCACGCCTATTACCTTTGGAGTTATGCTCGACAAACCGGGAAAGTGTAAGATAGAAACATCAAACAAAGGGAATTTTAGTTCGATGAGATATTTCTTCGGCGGTAGTTCAACATTAAAATACAACCACACAATGAGGTTACCCGGATTCTTGAGTAATGAATCTTTGTTTGCAGAAAATGCAAGTATGGCTAATGGCGGAAGAGTTACTCTTTACACAAGATGTCAAAGTGCTAATGGATACTCAAACGTTGCAAATTTCATTTTCAATTTCTGTGTTGACCAAGGACCAGACAGAACACCTCCAAGAATAGTAACAACGAGTGTTTTGAATGGAATGCCAATATCTTATGGAACAAAGTCTGTCCCATTACAAGTTTATGTAAATGAACCATCAGAGTGTAGATGGAGTCATCTTGATAGGAGCTACGACGATATGGGAAGTGATAATAACATGTCTTGTGTAACGGGCTCGACAGATTTCAACGCCCAGCTGCTTTATCAGTGTTCAACAACCCTTACAGGTTTAGTAGACAGAGTAGACAATAATTTTTATTTCAGGTGTAAGGACCAACCACATTTGAAGAACACTAATAGATCTGGAGAAAGAAATGCCAATACTGTATCTTACAAATTCGTGTTAAAAGGAACTCAGCCTTTGGTAATAGACGCTGCTGGACCAAACAATACTGTAATAAGAGATTCTACAAATGTGATAAAAGTAACTCTTACTGCTAAAACATCAGCAGGATTCAACGCTGGAGATGCAACATGCTCATACAAAAACATGGCAACACCTACTGGAGAGATGATAGGCTTCTTCAACACAGGAACATTCAATCATTCGCAAGAGCTGTGGCTTCCAGAAGCAAATTACAGTTTCTATATTGAATGCGTTGACTTCGGAAATAATGCAGATAATAAAACAATAAATTTCAGAGTTGAATCAGACACTGCAGCTCCGGTAGTTGGAAGAGTTTTCAGACAAGAAAACAAACTGAAAATAATTACAAATGAAGAAGCACAGTGTGTGTATGGAAATGTGAATTGCGACTATGAGTTGATAGATGGAACAAACATGAGTAAGGCGGTTAATGGAACTGAACATTCTACAGCATGGGATACAAATAAAGTTTTCTACATTAAATGTGCAGATAAATACGGAAACAGGCCTCTCCCTAATCAGTGTAACATAATTGCAAGGCCATTCGATATTCCTTCAGTAAAGTAAAGATTGAAACTTGCTCACTGCGTTCGCTTAACCGTTAATAATAAAAGCAGTATGTCATTAAATCTAATTTAAGGTTTTTTAGTTAAAAGTTTGTTTGACTTTTGCTAATAGGGTAATATTAATAAAGTTATTTCTGAATGTTATTACATGAAAAGAAGTGAAAAGGCTCTTGGTAAACAAGGAGCGATGGAAATGTCTTTTGGAATGATTTTTTCAATAATCTTAATTATCTTTTTTCTGTCTTTTGCCTTTTTCGGAATAAAGACTTTTTTAGGAATTCAAGACACTGCAAAAACAACTAAGTTTTTGAGTGATTTTAAAACGGATGTTGAGCAAGTGTGGAAAAGCCCGCAGGCATCTCAGGAAAAGGAATATACCCTTCCTTCGAAAAAAGAAAAGGTTTGCTTTGTTGATTTTTCGATTCCCGCGAAGGGGACTGACGGAGAAATTTACGGCGAGTTGAAAAGAGCATATTATGGAAAAGAGAATATGATATTTTATCCAGTAGTATTTGAAGGCGTTGAATCTGTGCAGATTAGGTACATAGATTTGAGCACAATTACTGCAGATGCAAATCCTTTTTGTATTAAGAACGTTGATGGTGAGGTGAGTTTAAGATTAACAAAGGACTTCGCGGATGCATTAGTTACAATTACAAGGTAAAGAGTAAGCGATAGTTTTAAATATCATACGATAATTAATAATATCAAATGATAACAAAAAATATCAAAGAAAGGGTAAAAGAGCATTTTTTAAAGAATCCTTCATCAAAGCTAAGAGTCAGACAGATAGAACGAGAGTTAAAACTGCCTTTACCCTCAGTTATTAGGTATTGTAAGGAGCTTGAAAAAGAAGGCATTTTGAAAAAGACTGAGATATCTGAGACTGTTTTTTATTCTGCAGACAGGACAAGCAAAAAGTTCATACTTGAAAAAAGGATTTTTAATATAAAGGAAATTTCTGATTCAGGATTGATTGAGTATCTTGTTAGTGAATATAGCAATCCAGTTATAGTAATTTTTGGATCTTACTCGAAAGGAGAAGATACAGAAGAAAGTGATATAGACATTTATATAGAAACTCCGTCAAAAAAAGAGATAAAGATTGATAAGTTTGAGAAAATTCTCAGAAAAGAAATACAAATTTTTAAACAATCTAATCTTGTGCAGATTGAAAATAAACACTTAAGGAATAGTATAATAAATGGATTCTGCCTTAATAATTCATTAGAGGTATTCAAATGAAAGATTCATCCTGGGAAGACTGCATTGAATCGAACTCTGCAATAAAGGTTACCCCAAATAAGCAAAAAGCTATGTCCTTAGTGGAGGTTGCTGAAGGCAGAATTAATGTTTTTAAGATGGATTTAAACGAAAAAACTGCTAATTACATTTTTGAAGACTATTACTCATCAGTTTTAGAATTTGTCCAGGCAATAGTTTTTTTGAAGGGATATAAAGTGAATAACCATATTTGTCTAGGATTTTTTTTAAGAGATTTTCTAAAAAAAGAAGAATTGTTTAGGACTTTTGATGACTGCAGATTTAAAAGAAATTCCTTGATGTACTATGGAAAGAAGATGGATTTTGAAGTCGCGAAAGAAGCAATAAATAAGTCTAAATCTTTACTTAGCGAGTTAAGGGTTATTTTAAAAGATGCTTTAAAATCAGAAAGGGGGAAAAATGAAAATTAACAAAACCCCTAAGAGGGCGCAGTTACAAGTTTCCTTTGCATGGATTTTCGCAATTATCGTCGGAGCATTTATTCTTTTTATTGCAATTTATAGTGCAACAAAAGTAGTAAAGACTGGAGATACTGGAGTAAGTGCAAAGGCAGGGAAAGAAATTTCTGCACTTTTAAATCCATTAGAGATAGGATTTGAAACAGGAGTTGTTATTTTATTAGCAGTTCCCGTAGAAACAAGAATCCATAATCAGTGCGATTCTTCGGGGAATTTTGGAAGGCAGGTAATAAAAGTGTCTCAAAAAAGTTTTAACACGTGGGCAGAAACGGATGTAGAAGCCGGTTTCCCAAACAAGTTTATTTTCTCTGACGGCGTTGAAGAAGGAAGAAACTTTATTGTTTTTTCCAAGCCCTTTGAATTTCCGTTTAAAGTTTCAGATGTAATTTACATGACATCTTCAAACAAAAAATATTGTTTCTTCAAAGCACCGACAGAAATAAAAAAAGAGCTTCAGGGTTTAGGACAAGAAAATATCCTTGTTGAAAGCTTAGAGTGCCCTGAACAGAGTATAAAAGTTTGTTTCTCAGAAACTGTGGGCGCAGATTCTGGTTGTGATATCACTGTCGATAAAATGCAAAGTTCTGTTGAGAAAAGGGGAGAGATGGTGTATTACGAAACTGATGCTTTGATGTATGCTGCTATTTTTTCAGATAAGGCAGTTTATGAATGTCAAGTAAAGAGACTTATGAAAAGAACGGAACAGCTTTCTCTTTTATATGATGAAAAGAGGTCTTTGCTCTCCCAAAAAGGATGTCCAGATACTGTTGACCTTCAATCTTTAGCAAGTTCTGCTAATTCCATTACAAACTCTTCAACTTTGAGTTCACAAGATTTGTTTTCTGTTGCTATTACAGCAGATCAAGTAAATAAACAAAATGATGCTGCGACGTGCACATTATGGTAACGAGATAAAATAAAAAATGAAAAACCCCGCCCTAAAGGGCGAGGTATCGGATAAATAAAACAAACAAATGCAATCACAAATCGATTCAAGGTTGAGAAGAGTTAATGTAGTGAGCAACGGCTTCAGTAGTTGTGTTTCCGACGCTGCGAAAGAATTTTCCGGGACTCCAGAAATGTCCTTTTCGGAAATAATTTCTCAGCTAGGGATGTTTTTGCAACAAACAGAAAGCACTGTAACCTTTGAAAAGCTGAAGAGCTTTGCTGATGCTCATCGTGGGAGGAAGTTCAACGAAGAGATGGATGTGGTCAACAGCGACGTGAAGTTCATAGATTTTACACCCTTCACGATAAGCAACTTTTCTGATAAAGAACTCACAGTCCATTCTAACTCCATAGAATTTCATAGGGTCCATAGCATATTTGCATTTCCACACGAAGTGGAAAGCATTTTGGCCGAAGCTATGCTTTCTAGATTTCAAGTCCATTTTTCATCTCCTATAGCTCACGCTAAGTTTAGTTTAGTTTCAAGAGGGCTAGGAACTAACCCTAGCCTTTCTAGAAATTCAAGACAATTAAATTTTGAGGGCAGCGATTCCTCCCAAAACTTAAAAGTTTGGGTATCCTCGCTGCAGATGTAATGAAAATGATAAAAAGTAAATTTTATAAAGTTGAAAAATCTGTTTATTTTAGCAGTTTTAGGACTGTGAGTATGAGCCCCAGTAACTCAAAAGAGTTGCTGGATGTTTATTTTGTTTCTAAGTGTTTTAAGGAGGTTAATCTGTCGTGGAAAACACTTTAGTTTTTGTTGATGATGGTTTTTTTGGACTTGTTAAAAAACATTTACAAAAGAAAGATGGAAGAGGGAAAAAATATTTACAAACATTCCGAAATATATGCAAAAAAGAAAATTTGAACCTTAAACATTTATTTATTTATTCTGCGCCTCCTTATCAAAGTGCAAAACCCACAGAATCAGAAAGATACTTAACAAGCCGGTATAATAGCATGATGAAAATGTTAAAGAACAAAAAGTGGGTAACAGTTAGAGAGGGGCGGTGTCAAAAAATCGTTGATGAAAATGGTAAAATAGATTATTCACAAAAAGGTGTTGATGCTCTTCTCATCTTAGATATGTATGATATAAAAGAACTGTATCCAGCGATAAATAAAATAATTTTAATAGCTTCTGATTCAGATTTTGTCCCCGTAATTGAAAGAATGAAAAGCAAAGGAATAAAAATAATTCTTTACACTTATTTTGATAGAATTAGAAGTTCTAAATTTTCTACCTCAAACCATCTTTTAGGGGTGGCGTCTAAATGGGTTAAACTAAATGAAAGTTTCTTTGAGAATACTTAAAATATGAAAATAAAACCGAAATATTTGTATCATGGAAGTGGAAGAAGATTGAGGGGGGATAAATTGATTCCGAAAAAAGCTAAAGAGCTGGATAAAAAAAACAAACATAATGATTTCAAGGGAATTTATGCTTCTGATGTAAAAAACGAAGCTATTGCTATGGGAATCTTGAAGAGTAGAGGGGTTAAAGATTCAAGTTGTGGGTTTTATACAAAGCATGGCATTAAAGTTGAAGCAGTTATTTACTGGGGGTGGCCAGAACAAAAATGCTTTTATCTTTACACCTTACCTGCTGAAACATTTGAAAATAAACCAAGAGGTAGTCATCAATGGATTTCTTTTAAATCAATTAAGCCAATCAGAATAGAAAAATTGATTGTTAAAGATTATATTTATTTGATTAGGAAGGCAACTAAATTAGAAAAGAAAAATTGGATAAAAAAATATGGAAAAGGTGGTGAAAAAGATGATAAAAATAAAAAAAGATAAATATTTAAGAAAAAGAGGTGGAACGGCAAAAGTAATAAAAGTTTCATGTGTTAACTGTGGATGTCAAATATTTGTTTATCAGAAAGACGGACCTGGATGGTTAAAAAGATGTTATTTAAACAGAATTATTGAGCCGAAAAAAGAGGAGTATCCTGAAAAATTAAAGTGTAAATGTGGTGAATTAATTGGTTCTATGACAAAGCACAAAGATGGGAGGTTGGCTTATAGTTTGATTAGAGGTAAATTCAAAAGAGTAAATTACAAAGAATGATAAAATCTAAATCGGGACAAATGAAAATACAACAAATGGCTTTCATGCTTATAGCCGTGACTGTTTTCTTTGCACTTGTTGGAATGTTTGTTCTTACAATTGTATTCTCAAATATGAAAGCATCCGCGGCCGTTCTTGAAGAAAAGAATGCATTGCTTCTCGCGTCGAGATTAGCAAACAGTCCAGAGTTTAGATGCGGAAATGCTTTTGGAACAGAGAGGGCGAATTGTGTTGATTTCGATAAAGTAATGGCTTTGAAAAAAGGTATAAAGAAGTACTCTCAGGCTGGTTTTTGGGGAGTTTCAAAGATAGAGATAATAAAGATTTATCCTACGGGTGCGAGTAGCAATGTGCTTTGCACTTTAGAAAATTATCCTGAATGTGGAAGGATAGAGATTCTTCCTGCTGGCGAAGGCACAGGAGTTTCAAATTTCATTGTTTTATGTAGAAAAGAGTATAACGGAGGGCAAGTTCAAAATGTATGTGAGTTGGCAAAGATAGTAATAACATACAAAGGATAAGATGAAAATGGGAGATGAAAATATAAAAAAGGAAGGGCTTAGAAGCATAAGAGAATTTGAAATGGCTTGGAATGAGTTCTTTAAAGACAAGCCAGAACCAAAAAACGACGACGAAGATAGAAAACAGCAAGAAGAGTTTCATAATTGGTATAACCATGTTAGAAAACAAAGTGATACTGGAAAAACTCCTGCTGAAATGTATAAAGAAATTTATGGTAAAGAGCCACCAAAAAACAATCAAGAGTCAAGTAGGGTAATGAATTTTGGGTGGGATGAAGGTTATAATGAAGATGATTTTGACGAGGGAGATAAATTAGATGATGCTGAAGAAGAAGCAGTTGGTATTGCTACTAAAATATTTGAAGATAGTTGGAAAAGAATAAAGCGAGAGGTGGAAGGGGTTAGCAAAAAAGAGATATGTAAGTATTCGTTTATCTTGGGATTTTTAGACTACATGAAAATGATGGATAAGAAGATGGAGATAATTAAAAAAGGGATGAAAAGTATGTCTAAGAAAGACATTCAAGAAATACTTGACAAATTAAATGAAAATAAATAATGTGATAAACAAAATGGAAAAAGAAACTGTTAATAGTAAAAAGTTGTTTAAGTTAAAAGTAGTGGTTTAAATATGGACATAAAACGCAGTAAATTAAAGAAAAAAGGGCAAGAAGAGATAGTGGGCTTCGCGCTGATAATTATAATTGCTACAGTTATGATTCTTTTCTTGCTTAGTTTTTCACTAAGAAGCAGCAAGAAGGAGAATGTTGAAAGCCCAGAACTCACAAGCTTTGTTCAGGCTTCATTGCAATATACAACTACTTGTGAAGTAAATTCTAATAACCTTTCAGTTCAGAACCTTGTTTTTGAGTGTATTGATAATGGACTTTGTTCGGACAATAGAGACAGTTGTGCAGTTCTTAACTCTACTCTGGCAGGGATTGTTGGAGAAGGCTGGAAAGTGGGCTTGGACAGGCCGGTAAAGGGTTATGAACTCTTAGTTAGGGGGAATAATAACAGTATTGTAGCAATAAGTGAGGGTAATGTAACCGCGAACTATAAGGGAGCGTTACAGGATCTTGCAAGGGGTTCAAGTTCCATAGAAATCACGCTTAAGATTTATTACTGAGTATAATTAGGATTTGAAGAACTTTATTTCACAAATTCTACATTCTCTAGGTTTTCAAATTCTTTATCTCCAGTAAGGAATTTTATTCCTAGCTTTTTTGACATTACATAACTAATGCAGTCTGTCATTGAAACGCCACTGTCTTTCCATTTAAGTCTAAATTCCATAGCTTCTTTTATCCATTCTGGCTTTGCGTGAAGTATTGCCGACTTTAATCTATCGGTAATTTCACCAGAGTTTTTTGCTTTATCCCTTGCTAAGCTGTAGCATAGTTCTGCAAAAATAAAATCATTGATTATAGTGTTCTTTTCAGTATATTTAAGATAATTTGGATTTTTATCAATAATTTCCATTAGAGCATAGGTGTCGAAAAGAAATGTGTCTTCACTCATTGTAAAGCTCTTTATCTGCTTCTTTAAGAAGTTGACTTATTGGTTTACTAAACTTATGGCTTCCAAAAATCTCTCTTAATACGTTGCCCTTTTGACTTTTTTTCAAAAGAACGCTTATTTCATCACCATTTTTCATTTCCTGTTGCTGAGCAATACCCAAAGGTATAACTATTCCAAAAGAATTTCCCCATTTTTGCAACTTAGTTTTTATTTCTATCATGTATATACCGTATATACAGAAGTATTTAAATCTTTCTTTAGATTTTAAATCTTAATGTGGATTGTAACCGTATCAACAACAATTGTCGGTTTGTGTCTAATCCTATTCTTTGTCTTTTCTTCAGAAAGTTCAATAAAACCAAACCTTTCAAGAAGCTTTAGATCATCAGATACTGGCTTGAATTTCCTTCCAAGTTTCTTGGCAAGGTCATAAATTGAGCCTGGGTTTTGAGTCTTTATGACGTTAAGCATCCTTGCTTTTTCATTGCTTAGAAGGTGCCTTAGAGCAGAGATTCCTTCAAAATCATAGTCCTTTTTGGAGGTGCTTGACTTCTTAAAAATAGAGAAAGCTCCCTTCGATTCTATGATGGTTATTTCCCTTGTTTTTACTACCATTTTGTGTGTGTTTTGTCCGTTTTTTGTCTATGTTCTAGATATCTACAAATTTAAGGTATATATAACCAAATAAATAGCCTATATTAATAAAGATTATGGTTCTAACATCTCTTGTTATAGTGTTCACAGGGCAGTAACACCAAAGGCTTTATAAGTAAAACCTCCAAAAACATCGTTTTCCGTGAGTAAAGACACCCGTAGAACAACAAGCTTTTTAAACGGAAAAAGGTTTTCATTCTTACACCGACAACACTTAACCTGTTTAAGTGTTTCTAATAGGGAATTAGGAAGGTTATCATATTCACATGACGAGATGGCTTACCCTATAGCTGTCAAGTTGGTGAAAGTTGTCCTTGACGACTCTTAATAGAGTTGAAAGGAGGTTTGAAAAGAGATAAAAAAATATGAGATTTAATTTTAGACAAATTTCTGCTATAGCGACTAGCGCATTGATGATTGGTATGACTGCAGGAGTTGCTGCCGCTGCAAGTTATCCAGCACCTTTCGTGTCTGGAGGAGTTGCAAATGTAGCTGTTGTTTACGGAACCGGAGCAGGTGTATCCCTTATTGATCAAGTTCAAGCGGGAACAATCCAAGCAAGTCTTGGTACATTCACAACTGGAACGGGAAGTTCAACAGTTACTGGAGGAGATAGTGTTTTGATTGAGAAAACTTCCGACAAGTATAACCTTGGAAATGATGCTGCTACTGTTTTTGTTTCAGCTGTAGATGGTGAAGATTTGCCAACTTTATTGGCAGATGGAACCTATACTGATGATGACAATACAGAGTATGACTACACTCAAAAGGTAAACTTGGGAGCAAATCTTGACCTTGTACACTTCTCTGACACTGACTATGATAAAGCCATAGGAGCATCGGGTACACCCACTCCTACGATTGGTATCCAGTTAGCTGGCAGTGCACACGTACTTAACTACACTGTTGACTTTACTACACATCCTGCGTACAATGCTGCAACCTTAGAAACAACTACTATGAAGTTGATGGGCAGAGAGTATTACGTACTAGATGTAATTAATGGTACAACAAACAAGACAACGTTCTTGGACTCTGCAAATTCCGGAGTTATAACACAGGGGCAAACTTCTACAATTGCTGGAAGAACTATTAGCCTTGAGTTCATTTCTTCAACAGAAGTTAGACTTGTTGTGGACGGAACAACAACAAATAGTTTGGCTGAAGGAGCAACATTCAAGTTGCCTGATGGAACCTATGTGGGAGTCAAAGATATCCTATATGACTCAAAAGAAGCTGGTACTAGCAAAGTTGAAATCAGCGTAGGTAGTGGAAAACTGGAGGTTGAACATGGTGCTGAAGTACAGCTTAATGATGTAAGTATCCCAGAAATCACTGGTTTCTTGGTACAAGACACATCTGAAAAGTTGGACAAAATAGTCCTTAAGTGGACTACAGATGATGAAGAATTCATCACACCTGCACTTAGTTTGACATTGCCTGCATTTGGAGCTTTGAAGCTTTCTATGGGAGCACACACTTTCCCTGCACAAGAAGGAACAAGTGTGGAGGGAAGTTCTGATACTATAGAAGTAAAAACAACGCTTAAGGATGGAGCTGTAACTATTCCAATTTTGGGTGCTAACTCCACAGGAGAATTTGCAACTATTGGAAAAGACTCGACTAACAGATTAGTAACAAACGATTCTGCTGCTACTCTTGGTAAGATATTTAACAAGACTGGTGGAGATAAGTATATGGTACTATCATGGAACTCTACTACAGAGTCAGAATCTTACTACTTGAGAGCTGATGTTGTAACAGAAGACACAGTTACAAAGGTAAGATTCACAAACGAAATTACCAATGCTGAAAAGACTGTTGCTAATGGAGATACTGCTTCCTTCGGGAGTGCAGATATAACTATTAACAACGTTACAAGAGTAGGTGGACTTTTGGAAAACTTCAACTTTTCCTTGAATGCTGGTTCAAGCATAAACACATTGTACACAGCAGAGGGAATGAAGATTTTCTTACCTTATGAAAGCAATGTTAGCTTTACTTCTAACATTACTGGTGTGATCAACTTTACACCAACTGGAAACCAAAAAGCTGGTACGAACTATGATAGTTGGTACTTAGTCTTCGATACAGAGGATAAAGATGACAATATTGGTGCTGGAGATTCATTCAATGTAACAGTTGATGAATCAGGAACAACTAACAAAGTTCATGTACAAACAGTAACAACTGATTCGTCTTCCAAAGAGATTGGAAGTTCAGATAACTTTGAGTACTATGTGATAGCTGACTTAGCAACAAAGGTTGTTCACATGACAGGAGGCGATTATGACAGTGCCGTGGTAACATACCCTGGCGAGCAGTCATACGCTAACTTGTATGTATCTTCACCTGATACTGTTGTTGGCGGTGGAGCAATTGGAGAAATCCTTGTAAAAGACTCAGAAGTTAGCTCAGTAAGTTCAAAAAACTTAATCGTCGTTGGTGGTAGCTGTATAAATTCAGTTGCTGCTAATTTACTTGGCGATGGAGCTAGATGTGGGTCCGCATGGACTGCTGTAACAGGCGTTGGTACCGGACAGTTCTTAATACAATCTTTCGCTAAGGATGGAAAGGTTGCATTACTTGTCGCTGGATATGATGTAGCAGACACACAAAATGCTGTAACATACCTTAAGACAAAGACTGTTGATACTGCAGTTGGTAAGAAGTACATTGGTACTACATCAACAAGCGCAACACTTCAAGTAGCTTAGGTAAAAGTTTTTTATTTTTCTTTTTTATTTTTCTTTTTTTAACGCCTGGCTGAGGCTGTAACGAAATATTTATAAACTATAGGCATTCTATAGTGTGATGATTACAACAATTCAACTTAATGAGAGTGTGAAAAAAACATTAAATATGTTGAAGAATGGTAAGGAAACTTATGAAGATGTGATTGTTAATCTCATTGATAAAGTAGATGCGGATAGGAAAAAAATGGAGGGGTTATTAAAAGAAGAGGCTCTTGAATTTGCTGAAGAAAGCCTGAAAATTGCTAAAGAGTGGGAGTTTGCCTTAATGGACGGGCTTGATAAAAATGAGAAATGGTAGAAATTAAAAGAGGGGATGTTTTTTGGGCAAACTTGGAACCAACAAAAGGAAGTGAGCAAGGAGGAATAAGACCTGTTCTGATAATTCAAAATGACACTTTCAACATTTATAGCCCAACAGTTATAGTAGCTCCTCTAACCTCTAAAAAACCATCCAAAAAGTATCTTACAAGTATTTTTGTTTCTAAAGAGGATTTGAAAATGAAGAAAGATTCAACGATATTGCTTAGTCAAATAAGGACTATTGACAAAAGAAGAATTCTCAAAAAGGTTTCTTCTTTAAACAAAGAAACAATGGAAAAGGTAGAGTTAGCAATTAAGATAAGTCTAGGAATGGCTTAGCCTGTTTTATTGTTACATTAAACTTTATAAATATCTAGAACAACTATCAGTTATGAAAAAACTCGTTTCGAAGGAAGAGAAGGAAAGAGCAAGAAAAAGGAATCAAGTAGTAGTTGGGATTATCCTTGTTTTTTTGATGGTTGCAAGCACTCTTGGATATGCAATACAAGGCAACCTCGGGAATAACCAAGGTAGTCAAAATCCTGGCGAGTTAAATTACAACGGATTCAAGTTTACATACGTAAACGGATTTTGGACTCTTGGTAACTTTGTTTTCAGAAACAGCCCAGAGGACGTTCAGGATGTCGGTTTAGGAATTAAAGATGCGCAAAACTATCGGGGAAAGCCAGCTTACATCCAATCTGAAAATGAAGAGGCTGGAATTGAAGCATCTTTAAACATGGGGCAAATTGCAAGCCGAGTTCAGGAGGCTTGTATTGAAAGTGTTGGTTGTTCTTCAGACTTTCCAGTAAAAACGTGTAACGATAACTTTATAATCATAAAAGAGAGTGAAATTGAAAGAGTGAGCCAAGTCGACAACTGCGTTTATATCGAGGGTAAAAAAGAAAACTTGGTGATGTTAACCGATGGATTTTTGTTCAAGGTTTTGGGAGTTAAATAAAAGTAGATTAAAATGGCAAAAAAAAGAAAGAGTATAACTGCGAAAAAAGAATCTGATGAAACTGTGTTAAGAAAAAGTAGGGCAAAAAGTCAGGACAGAATTTTAAGAAATTTTTTAATTGGAATGGCTGCTCTCATAATTTTGGTTATTCTTTTTGTATATGCTGTTAAATCAACAAAGAAATTTGAGTATGAAGGTGTCAATTTTGAAGTTGTAAAGAATGGGAAATTAGTTTTTTATAATACAAAAGTCCCCGTTACAATCAATGGGCAAAGTGCACAGTATAATTTTTATTTGAGAAATGATCCTCGAAAAACAGGAACAGAAGTGCCTATTGAGGGGAATCTTGTCTTGGCGAAAAATCTTGTTATTAATAGTTCAGAAGAACTCAACTGTGACGGAGATGGGATTATTGCAATTGCAAATCTTTTGAACCTTTATAGGATGTCTGGGATAAATGTAATAAGGGATGACAATGCCTCTTGCGATTATTCTGGAAGATATGCATTCATAAAGATTCAGACGGCGAATGAAACAAGCATTGAAGAGTTTGGACTTAAATGTTACAATTTGAACATAAACAACTGTGAAATTCTTAAAGGCACAGAAAGACTTATGATAGAATCTTTTATTGAAATCAAAGAAGATAATGCTTAGAGATAAGACGAAAAAGTGAAAGATTACTTCTTGTACTTCTTAACAATGTAATATGTTGCTGTTACTAAAACGGCCAAGGCAAAGATAACTGCAGTTATTATTTTCACAATAGGTTGAACACTACTGCTTCCATAGAAGAATCCAACAAAGATTAAAACTATTGTCCAAAGCCCTGCTCCGAGAGCTGTGAAAAGGGAGAATCGGAAAAAGTTCATTCTAGCAAATCCTGCGGGAAGGGAGATTAGGTGTCTGACTAAAGGAATTAATCTTCCAACAAAAGTTGTTATCTCCCCATGTTCGTTAAAATATTTGTCTGTTTTTTTCAGGTCTTTTTTGTGCATAAAAAGGAACTTTCCATACTTACTTATAAGGAAATCGACTGTGGTTCTTCCAAGGAACAAAGCCAAAAAATAGTTTACCCAAGCTCCTAAAAGACTTCCTAAGATACTAGCTAAAAAAACTAAGAAAAAACTCATTTCTCCTTTTGCAATTAAAACTCCTGCAGGAATAAGAATTACTTCACTAGGTAAAGGAAAAAATGAACTCTCTATCGTCATCCCTATGAAAATACCCAGATAGCCCATGTCTTTTATAATTAATAGGACATTCTCAGTAATCGTGCGAATTAGTTCAAGAAGCATTTTATTTTTTTATCCTTTTTGTCTTAGTCAGCTTATACAAAAATTTTAAGTCAGAGTAAAGAGGGGTGTTTTTTATTTTGAAAACCTTGACTTGCACAAACCAAATTCCGACGATGAATACGGTGCTAAGTAAATACCAAAAAACAACATGGGCTATTTTGAACAAGGGAGAGTCGGATATAGCAAGGAGGGAAAGTAAAAAAATTCTTAGTATGTTTATGATTAAAAAAGATAATGATGAAAAAAGTATCATGTACAATCTTGTTTTTGTTTTTATTCCAAGCGTTGTAAGATTAAGAATAAGCAGAAGGTAATACGCAGAGCCAGCGATGCATGCTTCAATAAGTTCTATACTGATTTTTTGTCCTACGAATACTATAGTTTGAGAAACAAGAGAAGCATCAAAAAAGAGATTGAGTAAGAAGTAGACTGGATAAACTGTTAAGGGCGTGAAAATAGTATAAAAAATCCAAAGGCTTGGAAAGGCCACTGCAACGAGGGGGAGATACCTCCCAAACATGCCTAAAACCGTTTTATCTTCATTCTTCATAAACTGGACAATGGAAATATATTTAAATAATTTCGCGTTCCCCAAGATATGAAATT
This sequence comes from Nanobdellota archaeon, assembly GCA_038045405.1. Taxonomy (GTDB): domain Archaea; phylum Nanobdellota; class Nanobdellia; order Pacearchaeales; family GW2011-AR1; genus ASMP01. Next base: position 50,374 of record JBBSYF010000015.1, read on the forward strand.
TTCTGATATGAGGCGATTTATTCTGATAGATTCTCTCGTTCTTTTTCTCCTGCTTTTAGCTTTCTACTTCGACCACAGAATTTCTGTTTTAGTTTCTTTGATTAGAAATAGCATACTTGACAACTTTTTCATGGGAATAACCTTTGTAAGTTCAATCTTAATAGTTTTTCTTTTCCTAACTCTTTTGTTTGTTCGTGAAAATAAGAGGAAATGGATTCTTCCACTGTGGGTTACTCTTGTAGCGAATGTAATTGTTGGCTTTTTGTTGAAAGTAGTAGTACAAAGACAAAGGCCATATCAGCTTGAACTGGTTTCAGTTGCTCAGGGATTAGCAGAAAATGCTCACAAAGTGTGGGACTTTTCATTTCCATCTTTCCAAGCGATGATGGTTTTCTGTGCGGTTCCATTACTCTCGAAAGAATTTCCAAAATTCAAGTATGTTTGGGTTATTTTTGCGTGCCTAGTTGCATTCTCTCGAGTTTACCTCGGAGTTCACTTCTTAAGTGATGTTATCGCTGGAGCATTGATAGGGTACATGATTGGTTATTTTATCATGAGAAATGTAGAGGGAAAGTAAAAAGTAATCAGAGAAATAATAGTCAGAGAAAATTTATAATTATTTTTTAGGAATAGGAATCAATGCCGTTCCCGATGCTGAACCGTAAATGCTCCCCGCTTTTCCATAAGAAACATAAACTAATGTACTGGGAACGTAGTCAACAACAACCTCTGCTTCTGAAGGAACTTCTAGGGCAAACATGCCCTTTATTGTATTATCTTTTTTTGGATCATTTACATGAGAAGAAAGAGGGCCTTCAAAGTGAACACCAACCATGTTATAACTACTTGGAGCATTGGGAGAAGTGGTTAAGTAATCACTTGCGCTAACAGTCAATATTTTTTCTAGGGGAAAAGGTTCGGTTCTTCTTTGATTTTTTGTCATTTTATTATTTCATTTGAACAATCTTAGTCCAGTAGTTGTAAATACACTCTTGCTCTTCTCTTGAGGTAGCATCTTCAAAGCTGCACCCACCATGATGGGAGTAATAGGGGCACATAATAGCTGTAGGATTTTCTGCTTTATTAAATCTTACAAAAACTTCTACAACACTAACAGGTTTAAACGGTTTATTCAGAACGGGGCACACAATTTTTTCTATTGCCATCTTCTAAAGAATTATTTCCTTTTTGAAACTCTTACAGCAACGAATATGATTACTATTACTAAGATAAGATTCAAAAGTCCGATTCCCCAGATAGCTGCGTTTCCCCCAGAGAAAACGTTTCCAAGAGCTCCGAATGCTGACTTAGCCTCTATGTTGACTATAGAACTGGCTGTCTTGTTACTTCATTTCCAGAAGTTGCTTCTATGAAGAATGATTGTTCCCCAGAAACAGCTTTGTTAACGTCAAGTGTGAAAACAACATCTCTTGATTGCCCAGGGTTTAGTACAAGAGTACTTTGATCAGCTGATGCTGAGCTTGCCCACTCTGTGAATCCTGCTGCGTTTACTGTGAATGTTTTTAGTGAAGAGCCAGTGTTAGTTATTGTTGCTTTAACAACAAGTTCTTGTCCTGCCATTCCACCTGAAACTAAATCTGCTGATACTGTAGCTGAACCCGCTCCAGCAACTCCACAATTTCCCTTTACTACTAAAGGAACAGAAAACTCTGAGTAATCATCATCGTAATCATTTTGATAAACGTCTGAGCTGTCATCGTAAACTTCAATTTTTATTAGATATGTCTTCTCAACAACATTTGAAGGAACTTTAACGGTGAATGAAACTTTATTTGTGTCAAAAGCATCTATGTCTCCAGCAATAACATCTTCAGACAATCCAAGTTCTTTGTTAGTTACATAAACAGAAACTTCATCTTGGTCGTTGTCTCCAACGTTCCATACGTCTGCAGTAATCTCAACACTTGTTCCACATTGAACTGATTCAGGGAAGTTCATGTTGTCAAGAACAACAAAATCACTTTCAACTACAACAGAGGTAGTTTCGAAAGAGGAAACACATGTAGAAGTATCGTTTCCATCATCAACTTCTCCTTGTGCTGTAACATAAAATTTGTAATCATTACCGTCAGTTAACTCAGAAAGGTCAATATCCAAGTCACTTTCAAGGTTGAATGAAACTGTCAAAGTTTCAGTTTTTCCATCTTTAACATCAAAGTCTTTTTCGTCAACAAGTTCAATTACCCACTCATTTGTTTGAGTGTTGTAAAGTCCCCAGTTAACTTCTACGTTGTTTATTCTTTCATTTCCATCATTCTTTATCTGAATTTCAACATCTACATTTTCTCTTGGGAACCATTCATCATCTTTTCCGAAAGTTGTACCTGAATTAAGACCATTGTTTGTAAAATCTATTTTCTTAATTCTCAAGTCACCGGTATTTGGAGTACATGAGGAGACTTCTGGTGGGATTGTTCCAGTTGATGTTCCTTGAATATTCAAATTTTTAATACTGAAAGTTTCACCGACATCAGCATTATAGCCAGATATTCTTAATGTCAATGTTTCTCCACTATTCAGAACGATATTATTATTAGTTGAAGATAATGCGCTTGTTGTAGTGGAAACTCCAGCAGCAACAATACTATTTGTAGTTGCAAAGTTATCTTTAGACCAATCAACGTTAAAGTTCATGTTTGTAATAGCATTACTTGAAATGTGATTAAAAGATACAGAACTAATTGTAAAAGAAGAACCAGCAGCAACGGTTAGGGTTACTTGGTAAAAGTCGGTTGGTCCAACAGCACCTTGATTCCAACCAGTACCTGTAGATCCATTTGTAGCGTCAAAAGTAAGACCTGAGATACCAGCACCAGCAGTTAAACTGCCTGCAGTAAGACTTGAAGCAACATTTGATGAAGCAGCAGTAGAAGTTAAAGTCCAATCAGATAATGTAACAGCACTAACTACACTCATTACAAATACTAATGCTAGAACACCGACGAAAAATAAACCAAATTGTTTCGTATTCATTTTCTTATGTCATTCCGGAGTTACAAGTGGTTTATAAAGATTTGTGTTATTAAAAATATAGTTTTCTTGGGCTTTGAAAGGTTAGTGTGGTATAAATTTATATATTTCGGGCATTGTATTAATAGGATGGTGATAAAATCTGAGGAGAATTCGGCAGGGGCAAGGGCGTTTCTCGTAGGTGTTATTTTGGCTGTTTTGATAGGACTTTCAACAACGATATTGTCAATGCCTACTATTGTTGCGTATAGTGCACAGGTTTATGCTATATTAGTAATCCTTGGTTTAGTCATTGGATTTATCATAAACATTCCTTCAAAAGAAGATTCCCAGACATTTCTGATGGCGGGTGCTGTTCTTGTAATTGTAAGTAAGTTTGGAATGGACAGTGTTAGGGGAAGTTTGATAGGTGTTGGAGTGGGAGATGCGGTTTCTTCAGTGTTTGGTGCGTTGCTCGCCCTTTTCGTGCCTGCAACAATTGTCGTAGCTCTGAAAAAATTATTTTCAATAGCTAAAGTTTAAACCTTTTGAGTAAGTTTTTTGAGTAAGTTTTAATTACTTGAAAGAGTTCTTGATGTTTATGTTAAGTAAAATCATTACATGGGATATTTATGAGATAATTCCAGAATCAAGTTTAGTAACTGGGGTAAAGATGAGGGGAAGGATAAGGAAGTTTTGTTTGGAAGCTGGAAGGAACGTTCTTGTTGAAAATGTGGAAGACATAGATAATAGGGTTAGATTTGCCGTTCCTTCAGGAGAAAGTGCTTCAGAAATCATAGAGTATATAATAGGACTAGCCCCAGATGTAAAAATTGTGCAGGTTATGAAGAAGGTTCCAAATCCCGTACTTTCCAAATTGAAGATAAACATTACGGAGAGATATAAGTAATAGAGTGAGAGTAAGGAAGTATATTAATAGGAAGAATTAGAAAAAGGTTAGTTAATGGAAGAAGTTAGTTGAATAAGATATTGAGTATTCTAAGTTAAGTTAAAAGATGGTTTTGGATTAAGTCAATTTAGGATAATACAATAAGGTAAGAGCTTAGGTAAGAATTAGTACATACCTTCTTCAAACTTGTGTCTTGGCTCTTCTTTAGCCTTTACAGGTTCTTTGTGGATTCTTGCAAAGGAAGGTGTTGCGATAACCATGTTTTCTCCGAAACCAG
>JBBSYF010000015.1:54630-58118 GCA_038045405.1 Nanobdellota archaeon
TTGTGGATTCTTGCAAAGGAAGGTGTTGCGATAACCATGTTTTCTCCGAAACCAGCGATGTTGCCTTCAAGAGCGTCAATTGTCTTCTTGATTTTGGAGATTGCTCTCTTCAACTCGATAGGATCCTTTTGTCTAAGTACCTTTATGTCGATTATTGCGATTGTGTAACCTTCTCTCAAGTCGTTAAGGATGCTTGTAACCTCTTCATAATCTCTAAGAATGAATAACTTTACAGAAACCTTTTGATCCTTCTCTTCTTTTCCCAAATCAATCTCTAGATACTCGCTATCTGAACTTCCTGATGAAGAACCAGTGAGTGCTCTTTTTATTTTATCGAAAACCATAATGGATTTAAATTGTAGATATTTATAAAGATTTCGTAACTCTTTTGTATATATTTACCGGCTAGAAAAACTCTTTTCTGATGGAGTCAATTTTTTCTGTAAGAAGGATTTCTTGCTTTTCTAGCGACTTTACCCTCAGTTCGAGAAGTCTTTCTTTATTTGATAATTCTGCCCCGACTCTTAATTTATCAGATTTTATCATTAGTTGCCCTATAATCTTAAAAACATCATCTCCAGCATTTTCTATTTCTTTTTTTGCAGACTTCGTTTCTGATAGTTCCATGTTGAATGCTTGTTTTTGAAGAAGTAAATTCTGAAGATTTTGTTCAAGTATCTGAATTTCCTGAATTTTTCTTTCTTGGTTTTCCATTTTTATTTTTAAAAAGAAAGATTAAACTGCTTTTATTTTTTTAACGTGAGTCCTAGGCTTGTAGAAAATTTTTCCGCCGCAATTAGGGCAAACAAACCTTTTCTCAAGGTTAGCACTTAGGATTTTCTTTTCACACTTGAAACATTTGTATGTTGGCATTTTATTTGTTAGTTATATTTTATTTTTACGATAAGTGATATGTGTTTGAGGCGAATTTTTTACCACATTTTTCTCTTGAACATTGCCATACTCCTTTTGAAAGTCTTTTTGCTCCGACTTTTTTACAAAAAGGACATTTCTGTTTAACTCTTTGCTTTGTTTCAACAGCTACTAAAGAGTCTCTTGCTCTCTTTCCGTATCTTGCTCCAAAACGGCCTGCTGCTTTTACTTTTTTAAGTTTTGATGTCATTTTTTGTATAATAATAATCTAAAAATGGTTTTTAAAGTGTTCTATTATGAAATGGGGCTGCCAAGATTTGAACTTGGGTCGAGAGGTCCCAAACCTCTAAGGTTACCAGACTACCCCACAGCCCCATCAAAAATTTAATGGATAATGCTTTTTAACCTTTTCTAAAAATGTTATTTAATTGTTTTGATTTATGACTATTCGAGAAACCTATTAGTTTAGAGTATTCTTGTAAACTCTCTCTTCTAACTCTAACATAATAAAGAGGTCTCCTATTTCCACCTCTAACTGCAACTTTTCTTGTAATTTCTAGTTTAAATTTAATGAAAATTTTTGATAAGTTGTTAATTAAATTTTTTGATATGCAAGCGCATGCCACATTTCCAGAATTTAAGAAGCCGTCAGTATCCATCAATCCTCTAGCAAATCCTTTGAGAAATTCCTCAGAATAACTATTAAGAGGATTTTTAAGTCTTATAGAAAAAGTCTTGTCTTTTTCCCATTTAAGATACTTCTTAATGAAATTTAGATATGATAGAGAGCTAACCGAGATAGTGATAGTGTTATTATTTTTTCTTGTAGAGATGTGAGGATTGAGATTTAACTTCAGTAGTAATTTTTTTAGGTAGTTAGCATACTCCTTTTCATCTTTTAGAGACAAAAAATAGCGAATTCTGTGCTGGCCCCCCTTTCCTATGTCTTTTTTATCATTAAAATAATGCCCGTAACTTCCGTCTCCAGCAAAAGCCCCAATAAGTTCTCCAATCTCAAAATCGGTAAGACCAACAATAAAATCTTTTCTTTGTCGTGGCTTAAACTTTCTAACTTGATAGTAAATAGTTGTAATTCCCAGACTCATAATCTTTGATATATATCTCAAACTTTTACCATTATTTGTTAATCTTTTTATTAAAAGTTTATCTTTTGTTAATAGTCTCTTATTTGGTTTTCTTTTCATCAATCAAGCAAATAAGTCTTCATTTAAATTACCTTATTGCAACTAATTGATTACGACCAGTGTTCAAGTAAACATTAGAAATTTTATTAAGAATTAAAATTATTTCTTTTCTTTTGCTGCTTTCGGCTTTTCTTTTGCTGCTCCCGCAACCGGTTTAACTTCTGCTCCAACAGCAGGTTTAGTTTCTCCAGGTTTAACTTCTCCAGGTTTAGCTTCAACAGGTGCTGCAGCTGCCTTCTCTGCCTCAGCTGCCTTAGCCGCTTCTTCCTCTTGTTTCAATAACTTCTCTTGTTCAGCCTTTACCTTGGAAAAGAATTCGTTAAGTTTCTTTTTCTTTTCTTCAGGTGTCTTGGTTATTTCTTTGAGTATTTCATTATCGTACTTTCCTGCATCTATGTCTTGTTCTATTTCTTTTGCAGGTTTGTTTTCTACAAGAATTCCCAAACTAACACAACTTCCTATAACAGTTTTAACTGCTGCCTTAAAATTTTTTGCAAGCAAATTTGGGAGTTTTGTTTTTGCAACTTGAATCACTTGTTCTATTGACGCGTTAGCAACTTTTGTTTTTTTCTGCAGGCCCGAGCCTTTTTCAATTCCTAATTCTTTTTTTAAAAGTTCAGAGACTGGTGGAGAGAATACTAAAACTTCAATATGCTTTGTAGAAGGGTTTATTTCCAATTCAACAGGAACTTTTAATCCTTGGAAATTTTTCGTTGCGTCATTAACTTTTTGAATAACTTGACCGATGTTCAATCCAAGAGGACCTATCTTCTGACTTAAAACTGGCCCTGGCTGCATATTTCCACCTTCAACAAGAAGTTTAATCTGCATTTTCCATTTCTCCGTGCTCGTCTCTTCTTATAACCCGCACATTGTCAATTTTAATTGTTAATGGTAAGGGAACAACAGAGCCAAGTAAGCTTACTACAACTTCTTCTTTCTGTTTGTCAATTCTTAAAACTTTTGCTTTCTCTCCTTTAAGAGTTGAGCCTATCATTTCCACAATGTCCCCTTCTTTTATGTCTACATTTTCAACTGAAGGTTCCACCATGTTTTTTATTTCTTCATATTCTATTGTTTTTCCGACGATGCCTTTAACATAAGGAAGATTGAAAACAGATTCTTCAGCACTTTCTCTGTCCTCTGCTTCAAGAAGAATGTAACCTCTCAAACCGTGAGGTTTCAAAACCGCATAAGTATTAAGATTTTTTTTCTGTGCTCTATCAGCTATCATTTCGACTGCTTTGTCTTCTTTGTTTGTCGTAACTTTTATAATAAAAATCATTTTTGTTTTTGTTTTTTCGATTTATTTGTTTATTTTGAGTTCCATCTACTCCTTAATTTTTAAGAAGCAGTAATAATACTTGAAGATTTGGGTTTATAAAAGTTGTGGGTTCTAATTTTTTGTGT
>JBBSYF010000016.1:0-771 GCA_038045405.1 Nanobdellota archaeon
TTCACAGTCATCTGTGAAGCGTTTATTGTTCCGTTTACAAATAATGTTCCTAAATTCATTAAACTTCCAATACTTATACTACTTCCATTTTGATAAATTGCAGAATTATTTATTGAAGTTGTTCCATTCCAAATAGGAATGTATCCTGCTGTTCCAACTCCATTGATATTTCCACTTCCTCCAGATACAGAACTCAGACAATTTCCTCCGCTTACACAAACATCTGTTGTGAATGTTCCATTGCCAATGAATGTCAAATTATTGTACAACCTAAAAGTATTATTTACTGCCAGAGATAAATCAATCGGAAGAATTGTGTTATCTAAAATGTGTGTCGTGTTAACTCCAGACGTTGCAACATGTGTTGCATTTATTGAACCTGCACTAACTCCTCCTGAAGTTACGTCAGTTCCACAATACAAAGTTCCGTTTGTATATGCTTTTACATCACAAGAAGCATCAATTAAAGTTCCCGATATTAAGTTTCCTGTAAAGTTTCCGCTTCCAGTAAATGTAAAGTTTGTTAATCCCCTATACAAGACATTTGCATAACTCTGATTCCAAGAAGAATTCCCTGCACTTATTGAAGCGTATAAAGTATCTGCATAAGTTTTATTGAATGTAGCAAATGTTGTATTCCAATATGTGTTTGGATTTGATGCCAGGTAATAACTCGTGTTCGTCGCATTCCAATTCCCTATGCCAAAATAAAGTGTATTTGCATAACTCTGATTCCAAGAAGAATTCCCTGCACTTATTGAAGCGTATAAA
>JBBSYF010000016.1:871-9250 GCA_038045405.1 Nanobdellota archaeon
AATTCCCTATGCCAAAATAAAGTGTATTTGCATAACTCTGATTCCAAGAAGAATTATCTCCTGCTCCTCCACTCCAATCTCTTATGTAGCCAGTTGTATTCCAATCTCTAATAAGTCCAGACGAGTTCCAATCAGAAGAACTGTAACTTCTAATTAATCCGCTTGCATTCCAATTTATTATCCAACTTGATATGTTCCAGTCTCTGATCAGTCCTGTTAGGTTATAAGAGTTGTAAGTTGTGTTTGTTGTATTAAGCCAAAGGAAGGGAGCATTAAGGACATTTGAAGCGTTTATGAAACCTATAAACCATGAGGCAGTTATGTTTGTTGATTGATTTATGTCTTCTCCAGAAATGTCTCCTAAAGGAGAATAGAAGAACTGCCTATTTACATTTTCTCCTGTTAGGTTTGTGAAGTTGACATTTTCCCCGTTGATTAAATAATCTTTGTAATAGACTTTTCCAAATTCAAGAGATAGTGGATTCGAAGAATTTTCACCAAGCATCACATTCCAAGAACCATTAGCAATTCCATTAGTAAAGTTTTCAGTGTAGACTAAATTTCCTCCACTTAACGAATTGTAAATTTCAACCGTTAAATTAGCTGAAGTTAAAAGAGTGCCACTACTTTTGTTTCTGATGTTAGAACCATGATCTGCTAAAGACACATTCAGCGATGCCGAGACTACATTCAAGAAAAGTACAAGTGCCAAAATTGCGAAGATTATTCTTATTTTATTTTTCATTTGGACTCACCCCTCCAATAATGTAACTTTGCTTTACCGACAGGTCTTATCATTATCACGTCCTCTCCCTTCAATTCAGCAAGAGCGATAGCGACGGTGTTTCTAGAAATTTTTGATAACTTAGAAATTTCTACGATTGTAAGCCCCATGGCATTCTTCTTAAGTAAATCCGAAACAACCTCTTTTTTTGTTTTCATTTACTGTGCATTAATGCTTGTCTTTATTGCTAAGCTATATAACTAACTATTAATCATTACCATTATGATACATCTTATCACATAGCTACATAACTCATCATTGATGCGTAATCAATTTATAAACTTTTTCTTGGTAAATGGATTATTACATACTTTTTGTTAAAGTAGTGCCTACCAAAAGGTTTAAATAATAATTTGTAGTGGGTAAGATATGATTGCTAAGACAATTTGTCGTTTATGTAAAAAGGAAGTAACTGGAGATTGCAAAGGTTGCATAAGTGGCAAAATACTGGTTCATAACTGCAAATTTGAAAAAGATGGTAATCCGATAGTTCAACAAAATATCAATTGGAAAGTACTTGAAAAATAAAATGGCCTTCGTTGTTAAAAACATTTAAATAGTAATGTAACATAAATGTTACATATGGAACAAAAAAATTACAAAGAAGATTATAGACTTGAGATTATTGATATTTTACTCAAGGGAAGGATACATGTCAGAGGCGTTGCTAAAAAACTAGAGGTTAATCATATGATAATTTCAAGAAAAATGCAAGAGCTTTTTAATGAGAATGTTGTTAATTTTAAACAAGAAGGAAAGAACAAAGTTTTTTTCATTAAAGGAACAGAAGAAGCAAGGAATTATGTGTTCATCACAGAACAATATAAGCTCCTTAAAGTTTTGAGCAAATATCCTTTATTGAGAAATATAATAGAAAAAATTCAAAAAGACAAAAGGATAAAATTGGCTATACTCTTTGGCAGTTATGCAAAAGGTTTGGCTGACGAAAAAAGCGACGTTGACATTTTTATAGAATCTAACAACAGGGGTATAAAAAAAGAATTAAGCTTACTCGACTCTGAATTAAGCATAAAAATAGGAAAGTATGATAAAAATAATAATTTAATTAAGGAGATAGAAAAAAATCACGTTATAATTAAGGGAGTAAGTGAATATTATGAAAAAAATAAATTTCTTGAAGAAGCTATCCAAAGAGAATAAACTAAAAGCTGTAGAACCAAGTGAAGAAATAGCAAAGTCGTATATAGAGAAATCTGAAAGTAATTTGATTTCTGCTAAAATACTCTTAGAAAACAACAGACTGGAAGAGTCTGTTTCTCTTGCATATTATAGCATGTACCACATACTAACTGCTTTGTTTTCTGTGACCGGAATAAAGTGTGAAAATCATACTGCTTCCATAACTTTATTAAAAGAGATATTTGATATAGACAATAAAGAAATCTCTTTTGCAAAATCTGAAAGAATAGACAAACAATATTACACTGATTTTAGTATAAATAAACAAGATGTTATTGAAACCATACAAAAATCTGAAATTTTTAGAAGAAAATTATTTGATTTTATATCGAAATTGGATGCAAAGAAGATAAATGCTTATAAATTTAAATTCAATGAATTATTAAATCTTTTAATAAAAAAATAAAATGGCTTTCATAGTTAAAAAGATAATTCATGACAAAGAGTACTTCTATCTTAATGAGAACAAAAGAGTTGGAGGTAAAGTAAAGACAACTACGTTGGCATATCTTGGAAAGAATAAGAAAGAAGCTAAGATTAAGGCTGGAGGAATCATAAGAGACATGAGGGTTGCAAAAGTAGAAAAAGGAAGAAGAGAAAACCTTGAGAACAACTCTAACAAAGATAAAAACGAAAAAGGGGCTGTTGAAATAACCTACTTTGTGCATGGAACCACAAAAGACAATGAAAAAGGAATCTCTACAGGACAGGAGCAAGGAGAACTGTCTCCATTAGGTATCAAACAGTCTAAGGAACTTATTAAGCAGATAGGAAATAAAGAGTTTGATGTTATTTTTTGTTCAGACTTGAAACGTGCAGTTGATTCTGCTGGGATAACTTTTGGAGACAAGTATGCAATAATTCATGACAAAAGACTGAGAGAATGTAATTACGGTGATCTGAACCTCTCAGAAGAAGAAAAAGTGGTGTATGCTGAACATATTCACAAGCCGTTTCCCAAAGGCGAGAGCTTGAAGGACGTTGAAAGAAGAATTGCCAATTTTTTAAATTTCTTATATGAACAGTATAACGGAAAGAGTATTGCTATTGTTGCACACAAAGCACCGCAATTAGCTTTAGATGTTCTACTAAACAAAAAAAGTTGGGAACAGGCAATAGAAGAAGACTGGAGAACAAAAAAAGAGTGGCGCCCTGGCTGGAAATATTTTATTAACAGAAAAATAGACATTTTTAAAGATAATAAAACAAATCCTAAAATGGAAAACGTAAAAAAAGAGAATTCTTTGCCTCCGGCTGAGAGCAGTGGAAAAGAAAGTAAAGAGTTTGCCAGTTTCGTTCAGGAAGGAGGGTTTATTTGGGGGCCAGAACCTGAAATTTACGGCGGACTTGCAGGGTTCTATACTTATGGGCCAATTGGAAAACTTTTGAAGAATAAGGTTGAAAATTCTGTCAGACGTATTTTTAATTCAAATGGATTTAGAGAACTTGAAGGTCCAACAATCATGCCTGATGTTGTCTGGAAAGCCTCGGGACATCTTGGGACTTTTTCAGACCCAGTTATTCGAACAAAGGATGGAAAAGAAAATTATAGAGTTGACAAATTGTTAGAAGAGAATGGAATTGAAGTTAAAAGCATGGACAGAGAATATCTTCTTGGACTAATAAAGAAGAACAAAATAAAAGCTCCAAATGGAAAAGAACTTGGTGATAAGATTGAAAGTTATAGTTTGATGATGAAAACGAGTGTTGCAGGGCAAGACGCTTCTTTAAGACCCGAAACAGCAACAGTAACTTACCTTCCTTTCCCAAGGTTGTTGAATTACTTCAGAAAAAAAACTCCCTTTGCCGTCTATCAAATAGGGAAAGCATACCGAAACGAAATTTCTCCAAGGCAAAACGTTATCCGAGGAAGAGAATTTACACAGGCAGAAGGACAAATTTTTATTGACCCTTTGAAGAAAAACGATTGGCCAGCTTTTGAAGAAGTTTCACAAGATAAACTTCCTCTTTGGACTTCGGATAACCAGAAAAACGAAAAAGAATTAGTAATGATAAGTGTTGGAACGGCATTTGAAACAGGATTAGTAAAGAGCAAAGCCTACGCATGGTGTTTATGGCTCGCTTATAATCAGTTTTTGAACTTTGGTATTTCTAAAGAAAGAATAAGATTAAGACAACATCACCCCGATGAGAAAGCGTTTTATGCTGATGATGCGTGGGATATTGAAGTTAAGTTGAACAATTATGGGTGGACAGAGTTATGCGGTGTTCACGATAGAACAGACTATGACTTGAAACAACATTCAAAAGAGTCTGGGATTAATCTCGAAGCTATAAGGGAGAATGGTGAAAGATTCTTTCCACACATACTTGAAATTGCATTCGGAACAGACAGACCCACATATGCTTTAATGGACATCTTTTACGAAAAAAAATCTGAAGAAGAAGGTAAGACTGTCTTCAAAGTTCCTTATCAAATGGCTCCTATCGATGTTTCTGTCTTCCCTTTAATGAAAAAACCAGAACTAACCAAGATTGCGCGTGACATCAAAGAGCTTCTAGAAAAGAACTTCATCATTGATTATGACGAATCTGGAAGCATTGGACGAAGGTATCTAAGATCTGCTTCAGCAGGAACTCCATTTGCTATAACCATTGATTATGAAAGTTTGGAAAAACAAGATGTTACAATTAGAAGTAGAGATACTGAAAAACAAATTAGAGTAAAAATTTCAGAGTTGAAAGACATTTTAAGAAAATTAATCGAAAAAGAAACAGATTTTGAAAGTTTTTAGATTGACTTTTAACGGTTTTTGTCTTCTCGTCGATAAATTTGAAAATTATTTTTTGAAAATTTATAAGAAAGACAAAACTTTTTAAATAATAACATCTTAACATATACAATTAAAATAGGGGTGTAAAAGATGGCAAAGAAAAAAGCAGCAAAGAAAAAAAGAAAGTAGACCTTTAGGGGTCTTATTTCTTACTTTTTAATTTTTTAATTTAATCTTTAATTTAATTTTTCTGGTAAATGATTCACATTGTTGATGATACTCGATTTGTCCTTTAATGCATTGTTTTTCTGATTTTCAATTACTTGGTTCTTTTGTAATACAAGTAAACAGCTACTGACAAAAGAATTCCTGTTGTGTCTACTAAAACATCTAATATTGAAGCGTTCCTTAAAGGAACAAAAAGCTGATGAACTTCGTCTAAAACTGCATAAAGAAAAGATATAACTACCGGTAAAATTAGCGATTTCATTTTTTTATTATTCTTTTTTACTATTGACAAAATTGTGAAAAAACTGAAAAGGAAGAAAACAATTGAATGATAAAGTACTGAGAGGTTTAAACCTCCAGTAGTGGGTTTACTAACAGTAATCGAAGATACAAGAAATATTTCGACAGCCATCAAAACCATGAAAATAACTGCAAATTTTCTATTTTTTTCTAAGTAGTTTATCATAAAAAATCCATCAAAAGTCGGTTAAAAAACATTGTGGTGATGTCTCTTGTCCAACTATTTTGAAGTGGTTATAAGAGTATAAGTATTCCCTTTAATATAATCGTTAATGAGTTTTGACGTCGACGAAGACCTTGCTCTCTTGTATGGAATAATGCTTGGTGATGGTTGCTTAAGCCTCGTAAGTGGTAAGAAGAAATTTGTAACTATTACTGGAAGTTCAAGAGACGATCTGCCCTTTTTTGTAGAAGTAGTATCTCCTTTGTTAAAAAAATTTAGGGGCAAAGAAACAAAAATAAAATTTAGAAAAGATTGTAATGCTATAGAATTTAATTTTACGGATAAAAACTTGTTTGATTTTTTACATTCTTTAGGTTTCCCAATAGGCAAGAAAGGAGATAAATTATTTATTCCAAGAGTATTTTATGATGAGAATTTGGTTGAACATGTTATTAACGGTTTCTTTGCAACAGATGGAAGTTTAGTTCTAACAAGAAACCCCAACAAGTACTACCCCCGTTTAGAGGCACACGTTATCTCAAAAACTTTATTATTTGAAATTTATAGTTATTTACTCAGTATAGGGATGAATGGGGGATTTTACCTAAACAAATCTAAACCAGATCCAAGATGGCGTACTTCACAAGATAAATACAGATTTCAGTTTAATGGTAAGGAAAATTTGATTAAATTTCGTAAAGATATAGGATTTGTCAATCCAAAGTATGAAGAGAAATTTAATAATTTTATTAATTATTCTGACGAATATGATTTAAGAATAAAAGGACAACCCTCTACAAAATTAAAGATGTCCTAGAAACATTAAACTTCAAATTTTTCCTGGAGATGGCTCTGGGGAGAATTTAACTCCCGACCCCAGCCTCATGAGAGCTGTGCTCTTGACACTGAGCTACAGAGCCAAAATTAAAAGATGCTATGGGTTTAAAAAGATTAATAAAAGAGGGTTTATTCTCATAGGGTATGGCGATTGGAGAAGTAATAACTGGGGTGGGGCAGATTGGGTTGTGGCTACAAGCTTTAGGAATTGTTGTCGTTTTGGCAGTAGTTTTTCAAATAATATCTTTTATTTATAACAGAAGAAGAATGAAGCAAATTTATCAAATTAGGGAAGATATGACGAGAATTGAAGGCAAGATTGATAAAATTGTGAAGAATACAAAGTAAAAATTACCTGATTATTTCTTGTTTAGCTTTGCTAAATAACCTGCCATCTGGTTTCTTATCTTCTTACTAGGCATAGTCATTCCTAGTACTTTCTTGTTGTCTCCAAAACTTCCATTGAATATAACTCCTTTCTTTGTCAGCTCACGAGCGGAACGTTTTACCATTTTGGATTTTATTTTTCCCATATTACTTAACAGAAATGATGGTTTTTAAGGGTTTTTATTCAACCTTTCTTATATCCTTAATATTCTGAAGGGCTCCTATTAACTCTGAGAATTTTTTTGGAAGTTCTCCCATAGAAATAACAGAATATTTCAAACCCATGTTCGTAGCCTTCTTGGCAGCATTTATTATATCTTTTTCAGTAATCTTCTTTTTTTTGTAAGCTACAAGCAACTGTTCTCCCTCATTGGTTTTTACTTTTAGAGTGATTTCATCTTTTTTTATGCCCTCAATGTGAAGTATGTCTATTGAATTTTTTGATAAGAACTCTTTTACCTTCTCAATAAACTTCTCGTCGTGCTTTGACCTAGGGGAAGTTTTTTTCTTTGCTGTTTTTGATTTAGGCTCAGTCTTTTGAGTTTTTTTCTTTTGCTTTACTATAGACTCTTCCTTTGTCTGTTCTATCACCATCTTTATTTCTTCTGAAACGGGCTTTTCTATCATCTCTTTTTCTATTACTATCTTTACTTCTTGCTTCTTATCGTCTTTAAAGCCTGCTTCTTGAGCAGTCAAAAACCTCCAAACGATTTCTTCTCCGTTTCTAAAAGGAATTGCGAAATCTTTTATTTCTCTGAGGGCAACTCTTATTGCAGGTAATTGTTCAAGGTCTTTCAAGAATGATTTTTCTTTTAGAAGAGTGAAAGCCTCTCTTTCCTTGCTTTTCAAATGTTCAGCAAATTTTTCTAACATTGGCTCTTGCCCCTGAATGAAGTATAACGGAGAAGAACCAACACGCATATTGCTCATTTTCAATTCTTTTTCTGAAAAAAGCTCAGAAAGAAACGCAGATGTGAAAAGTATGCTTAATCCAACATCTTTTGCTATTTGAACTGGAAGGCTTGGACCTCTGTTTTTTACAAAAGAAAGGATATTCTCTCTTAATTTTGAAGTATCTTGAGCGGGCATTAAAGAAAGAACTCTAAGATAGTTATAAAGATTTTTATGGTTTAATCCAACGAACTTCGTAGTAACTTACATCGCCTTCGTCGTCAAGGATAGCTAAGAGAAGATGTTTTTTAGTGCTGTGTGCGACACGATTCTTTGCTGAAAACTCGTGCCAAGTTAGTCTCTTTGATTCGTGGTCGGTGAAAACAATCCATTTTGCGTGCTTGTCTCCAGGCTTTGAGCCTTTTTCGTACACTCTGAAGTCTGCTCCGAATTTTAATGCAGTCTTTACAATATACCCCTTGTTTCGCAAGTCTCTAAAAACTGGGTACTTGATGTGAATCCTCTTGTCCGAGTTGCTTGCTTTTTTCATTAACTCTTTGGATGAGAGTTTCTTTCCCGCGTGAAAAACTTCCATCTTTCCCCTTTCAACAAGAAATAATGTTTCATGAAGGGAATATAGAACCTTTTCCCCAATTGGCTCTCCAAAATGACTTTTTTTGTAGAGACTGAAGGCTTCAGGTGAGTTACTGGAGACGTTTTCTCCGATGAGATTTGCTTGAATTTCCATAAAAGCCAAAGACAAAGATAATATTTAAAAGTTGCTAGCAACTTTTAAAAGTGTATAGGTTCAGGACATATGTCCTACCCTAAAATAACTTAGAAAAATCAAAATA
>JBBSYF010000017.1:0-1520 GCA_038045405.1 Nanobdellota archaeon
CTTTTCCATATTCTACAGATAGAAATACCAAGCCAAGTTTAAAAGAATTACTATCAGTAAAAAGAACAGAATAAAAATCTTAAGCCTTAAGCTTTTTTCTTTAACTTGGCTTCGCTAAGGCGAGTTCGTTAGAAAGTTTTAAGCTTTTTTCTTTGTAATCTCAGTGCACATTCCAGCAGCAACCGTTGCGCCAGCGTCTCTTACTGCGAATCTACTCATGTAAGGATTTTCTTTCTGTGTTTCCAAGCAAAGATTTCCTTGAGGTTTGATTCTTACTTTTGCAGTGTCTCCATTCTTCAAGAAGTCAGGATTTTTCTTTACTACTTCTCCAGTTCTTGGATCAATCTGCTCAATCAATTCAACAAACTGACATGGAACTTGAGCTGTGTGGACGTGGAATACGGGAGTGTATCCTTTTGCCAAAACAGTTGGGTGATTGATAACAGTTATTGTTGCGATGAATTCCTCGACGATACTTGGAGCTCTTCCAGCTTCACAAATAACATCTCCTCTTGCAATATCTTTCTTTCCAACTCCTCTAATGTTTATTCCAACATTGTCTCCAGCAAGAGCTTCAGGAATAGTTTCGTGATGCATTTCTATTGTTTTTATTTCTCCAGATACGCCCGTTCCAGTTCTACCTGGAAGAACAACAACTTTTTGTCCGATTTTCATAATTCCTGTTTCAATTTTTCCAACAGGTACAGTTCCAATTCCAGTAATTTCATAAACATCTTGAACTGGCATTCTCATAGGTAGATCAGTAGGAAGCTTTGGTTCTGGGAATTGATCAAATTGTTCAAGTACTGTTGGCCCTTTGTACCATGGCATGTTTGCAGATTTCTTTGCGACGTTGTCGCCTTTTAATCCAGAGCATGCAATGAAAGAAGTATTTTCTGGCTTTATACCAACACCCATTAATAGTTTTCCAACTTCTTCTTTAACATGATTAAACTTTTCTTCTTTGTACTCAACAGCGTCCATCTTGTTGATTGCTACAGCGATGGTTTTTACACCCATTGTTCTCAAAAGCCATAAGTGTTCAGTGGTCTGTGGTTGTACTCCAGCAGGCGCAGCGATAACCAAGAAAGCAGCATCAGCTTGAGAAGCTCCTGTAATCATGTTCTTAACGAAGTCTCTGTGTCCAGGGGCGTCAATGATTGTGATTTGGAATTTCTGTGTTAGAATTTTTCTATAAGCAAGGTCGATGGTTACTCCTCTTTCTCTTTCTTCCTTAATCTTGTCCATAACATAAGCAAACTCGAAACCAATTTTTCCGTGCTTTTCAGCTTCTTGTCTAAGCTTCGTCATTTCTTGCTCAGAAACAGCACCAGTGTCGAAAAGCATTCTTCCTACTACTGTTGACTTTCCTGCGTCGACGTGTCCAACGAACACGACATTCATGTTTGGTTTTTCTCTTGCCATTTTGTGTTTGTGTTAATTCAAAATTTTCGTGAGAAAATTTTAAGTATCTATCTAAAAAAAATTGTATTTAAAAATGTTTCGGAAACATTTTTTAT
>JBBSYF010000018.1:0-32352 GCA_038045405.1 Nanobdellota archaeon
CATCAGCGAACTAATTTTCGGTTTTGCCTAGGACATATGTCCTGGTCTCGCACACGCAACTTTTAAAAGCATGATTTTGAAAAATTGCATAATCGTTCATGGGTCAGCAGATGATGAAAATGATAAAGAGTATAATAAGCATTGGATGCCTTGGATCAAAGAAAAACTTGAAAAAGCTGGCATTAAAGTTTTTGCTCCAAATATGCCTGAACCTTGGGGTTCTGATTACTCATCATGGAGGAAAGAATTTGAGAAAATTTCTGACAACATAAATGAAAATAGCATATTGGTAGGTCATAGTAGAGGCACGGCATTTTTAGTAAGATGGTTGGGGGAAACTGGAAGAAAAGCTCAGAAGCTCATCTTGGTTGCACCATGGAAAATTCCTGATAAAGAGTATAAAAAAAGCTTTTATGACTTTAAGATAAACAAAGCTGTGAAAACTCAAGTTAAGGGGATTGTTATTTTTACTTCCAATGACGAGGAGAAAGATGGCAAAACTAGTGTTAAAATTTACTATGATGCCCTTGGAGGGAGAATTATTGAACTAAAAAATCATGGACACTTTACTAAGGAAGACATGGGAACTGAAGAGTTCCCTGAATTATTAAAAGAAGTTCTGAATGATAAGTAATTTAAATCTGGTTTAATTAATCTTAACATGGTCAGAGATTTCAAAAAAATAGAAGAAAAATGGCAGGGCAAGTGGGAGAAATCCAAAATTTTTCAAGTAAAAGAAGATAGCAAGAAAAAGAAATTCTACGTTTTGGAGATGTTTCCTTACCCTTCAGGTTCTGGATTGCATATGGGTCATGCTTTTAACTATACAATAGGAGATATTCTTTCTAGGTACAAAAGAATGAAGGGGTTCAACGTTTTGTATCCTATGGGCTACGATTCTTTTGGCTTGCCAGCAGAAAATGCTGCAATAAAAACTGGAGAAAATCCAAAAAAGTATACTGAAAACTCCATAAGCAATTTTATTATTCAACAGAAAAAGATAGGATTGAGCTATGATTGGTCAAGAATTCTTATGACTCATAGTCCAGAGTATTACAAATGGAACCAGCTTTTCTTTTTGAAATTTCTTGAAAAAGGTTTAGCATACAGAAAGAAAGCTCCTGTTAATTGGTGTCCAAAATGTGAAAGCGTTTTGGCTAACGAACAAGTTCATAACGGAAAATGTTGGGTACACAAGGATACAGAGGTTAGTGTTAAGCAGATAGAACAATGGTTTTTGAAAACTACTGATTATGCGGAAGAGCTACTCAATGCAACTGACAAACTCGACTGGCCAGAAAAAATAAAAATAATGCAGAAGAACTGGATTGGAAAAAGTGAAGGCGCAGAAATAATCTTTGAGATTAACGGAAAGAAATGGCCCATTTTTACAACTAGGCCCGACACACTTTTTGGGGTGACCTTCATGGTTGTTTCTGCACAACATTCTGAACTTATGAACTTGGTTTCAAAAGAACAAAAAAAAGATGTTGAAAAATTTCTTAGTAAGATAAAATCAACTAAGCAAGAAGATATGGACAAGTTGGAAAAAGAAGGTGTTTTTACCGGAAGTTATGCTGTAAACCCTCTTACAAAAGAAAGAGTTCCTGTTTGGATTGGCAACTTTGTCGTCGCTGAATACGGTTCTGGAATGGTGATGGCTGTTCCAGCTCACGACCAGAGAGACTTTGAATTTGCTAAGAGATACAACTTACCAATTGTCCAAGTAGTGAGAAAGGAAAAAGCACCTGTGAAGAGTTATTTGATGGGTGCTTCAAAGATTAGTGACGGGGATTTAGCAAAGCTAGGGATAAGAATAGTCCAAAAAATGAAAGATGGTGACAGGAAAATAGAAATTCCTAAAGAAAAACTGAAAGAGTATGAAAAGTTGATTTTATTAAAGCTGGACAATGGTTTTTGGAATGAATATCTTGGAGAAGAAATTGTTTTCCTATTCAAGTCTAAGCAAGGTCAAACAAAGCGAATTGTACTTAACAATAAAACTGCCGAAGAAATTAATGAACTCTCTTCTTTGTACACAAAGAGAAAATTCGTGAATCCTTGGCTAACGCTTGCCCAAAACGACTTTTATACAGATTTGATTGTTTATACCGGCTCTGGAATTTTAGTTAACTCTGAAGCCTTTAACGGATTAGACAGTGGTGAAGCAAAAGAGCACATCGTGAAGGCACTCCAACTTAAAAAATTAGGAAATAAAAAAATTCAGTACAAGATGAGGGATTGGCTTGTTTCTAGGCAAAGATATTGGGGAACTCCTATTCCTGTCGTTTATTGTGTTAAGTGTGGAATTGTTTCTGTTCCAGAAAAGGAGCTTCCCGTTTTACTTCCTGAAAAAGTAAAGTTTGGAAAAGGAAATCCTCTTGAAACAAATAAAGATTTTACAGATGTAAAATGCCCTAAGTGTAACGGAAAAGCAAGAAGAGAAACAGACACTATGGACACCTTTTTTGATAGCAGTTGGTATTTCTTAAGATACACTGACAATAAAAATTCAAAACAAGCTTTCGACAAAAAAAATGTAGACTACTGGATGCCTGTAGACCAATACATTGGTGGTGCTGAACATGCATGCATGCATCTTCTTTATGCCAGATTTTTTACTAGGGCTCTTAGGGACTTTGGGTTTTTGAAATTTGATGAGCCCTTTACCAGACTGTTTAATCAGGGAATGCTCCATGGTCTTGACGGATTTGTTATGTCTAAATCAAGAGGAAATGTTATCCTTCCAGAACAAGTTTCTGAGAGATATGGAATGGACACTGCGAGACTTTTCCTTGTTTCAATTGCATCTCCAGATAAAGACACACAATGGAGTGAAAACGGAATAGAAGGAAGCCTCAGGTTTATTAGTAAGGTAATGGACTACTTTGATTCTGTTAAGTTTAAAAAAGAAAAATCAAATCCAAGAGCCGAAAGTAAGCAAAACAAAGCAATAAAAGAAATTAGCTTTGATCTAGAAAACTTTCAGTATAATCTTGCCGTTATCAAATTAAGAGATTTTTTCAGTAAAGTTGAGGAAAGTCAAGACAAAAACATGGCTGAAACTTTTTTGAAGTTGTTGTCTCCAATTTGCCCTCATATTACAGAAGAGATTTGGAATAACCTTGGAAACAAAAACTTCCTGAGTTTAGATACATGGCCAGAAGTTGACGAAAAGAAGATTAATGAACAATTTGAGAAAGAGGACAAAGCTATTGATGACATAATCAATGATGTGAATAACATTCTTAGAATAGTAAAAGAAAAAGGGAGAAGTCCTGTTAGACTTTATTTATACCCTGTTCCAAAAGAAACAGACATTTACGAGACTAACGCTAAAACAATTGAAAAAAGAACTGGACTAAGTGTTAAAGTCTTTTCTGTCTCAGATGCTAAAAGGCATGATCCTGAAAACAAATCAAAGAAAGCAAAACCAGAAAGACCAGGAATATACTTGGAATAAAATAAAAATGTTAAAAGAAGAAGATGGTTCATCTAAGAAAATAAGTTCTACTTTTTTTATTACACTAATCTTATTAGGTGCTTCTTTTTTGGCATACTTTCTTGCTGTTAACAATAATTTTAGTCTGAACGAAGAGGTAGATAAATCACTTTCTTGTGGGGATGCAACGCCTTACGGTGCTTGCTCTTTAACAAAACCCTATTTTTGCGAAGGGGGTATTTTAATAGAAAAATCATCTGCCTGCGGGTGTAGTGATATTTCTACAAAAGACGGAGAGTCGTGTACGTTCCAGTACAAAAACTATTCCCAAAAAAATTCCCTGAAGTACATCTTTAATGGTAAAACACAAAATATTGACTTCACTGTTTATGCAGAAATGGCGGATTATCTTTACAGAGTTCCCAGAGTAATTGATTATGGGGCGGGCGAGAAGCCTGTGAGAACTGATTTCAAATTGAAAATGATAAATGACGAGAACCAAAAAGAACTTCTGATGCCCTTGGTTGTCCAAATCCAGAATTTAGCAAATAACAGCGTGGACCAAGCGAGAATTGCTGTGAGCATTGTCCAAAACATTCCTTACAATTACACCGAGAAAAAAGTGGCTTTTGCTGGGGGACAGATTGATTATTCTAAGTATCCTTATGAGACTCTTTACTACAACCAAGGAATTTGTGGGGAGAAGTCTGCCCTACTAGCATTTTTATTAAAAGAAATAGGGTACAATGTTTCGATATTCTACTTTGCTGAAGAAAACCATGAAGTTGTTGGCATAAAATGTCCTGTAGAAAAGAGCTTCCGCAAAACAGGATATTGTTTTGTTGAAACCGGAGGTCCTGCTATAATTACTGATTCTTCTTTAGAGTATGTTAATGGAATAAAAATTAAATCAGAACCAGAAATAATGCCTCTTTCAGGTGGAATGTCTCTTCCAGAAGATATGCAAGAGTACAAAGATGCTAAGACAATGAAAAATATCCGGGCAGGAAATATTCTCGGCTTCTTTGAATCTGGAAAGTTTGATGAAATAAAAGAAAGATATGGGCTGATAGAAGAGTATAACTTACTTTAATTGCAATTATTCAACAATAGCTTTTATTCTTCTAATACCAGAAGCCGTTGATTCTTCTTTGATAATTTTGAATCTTCCAATTTCTTTTGTGTTTTTTACATGTGGGCCGGTACAAATTTCTTTTGAGAAATCTCCAATAGAATATACGGAAACTATTGGGGGGTATTTTGCTCCAAATTCACTTTGAGCGCCCGATTTCATTGCATCCTTTAAATCAGTCTCACTTCTTTTAACTTCTAAACCCTTTTTTATTTTATCATTGACTAACTTTTCAACACTTTTTATTTCATCTTCTGTTAGCTTCCTGTCAAAACTGAAATCAAAACGCAAACGCTCCGGAGTTATATTTGAACCCCTCTGTTTTACTTCTGTACCAAGAACCTTTCTTAATGCTTCGTTCAGCAAATGAGTTGCTGTGTGGAGCCTTGTTGTTTTTTCAGAGGAATCAGCAAGGCCAGACTTGAATGAACCTGAAGAAGTTGTTCTTGAGAGCTCTTGATGATTTTTAAGTTCCTTCTCAAATTCCTTAACATTTACTGAAAATCCTTTTTCTTTTGCTAGTTCAACAGTCATTTCAATAGGAAAACCGTAAGATTGGTATAATAAAAAAGCATCTTCTCCTGAAATTGTCTTTTTATCTTCTGGAGAAATTTTACTGAAAATGTAAAGACCTTTATCTAAAGTATTCTGGAATTTTTTCTCTTCTGCATCAAGCTGCACTAAAATCATCTTTTTGTTCGCGACGAGTTCTTTGTTGTCCTTGTACACCTTAAATATCGACTCCGCAATCTTTGCTGTGAAATCTTTCATTCCCAATTCTTTTCCATACCTTACTGCTCTTCTAACAAACCTCCTTAAGATGTACCCCCTACCCACGTTTGAAGGTGTAACACCATCAGAACTAATAAACACGGAAGATCTTATGTGATCTGCTACAATTCTCATCTTGGACTGGTAAGAAAGATTTTCGTAGCTCTTTTCTGAGATTTTTTCTATAGACTCTATTATTGGTTTCCAGATATCTGTTAAGTAATTATCTTCGAGTCCGTTTATTACAGCCAGAGTTCTTTCCATTCCTCCTCCAAAGTCTATGTTCTTTTGTTCAAGCTGGAGGAATTTCCCCTCTTTTGTTTTTTGGTATTCCATTAAAACGTTGTTTCCTACCTCTACCCACCTTTCATCTTCAGGATTGAATTTTTTCGGAGCAGGTACTTCATTTGACTTCCAGTAAAACATTTCTGTATTTGGTCCGCAAGGGCCAGTTTGTCCTGCAGGTCCCCAAAAATTACTCTCTTTCGGAAGGAAAGCAATTCTCTCTTTTGGAAAACCAAGCTCTAAGTATATCTCATAAGATTCTTTGTCCTTAGGCACATCCGAATTTCCTGCAAAGCATGTTGCTGCAAGTCTATTTGGAGACATTTTTAGAACTTTAGTGAAAAATTCAAAAGTCATTTTTATTGCATCCTCTTTCCAGTAATCTCCCAAAGACCAATTTCCCATCATTTCGAATAGGGTATGGTGGTAGGTATCACCTATATTGTCTATATCAACAGTTCTAAGGCATCTTTGGACGTTTACCAACCTTCTACCTAAAGGATGCTTTTGTCCTAAAAGATAGGGCACCAAAGGATGCATTCCTGCTGTTGTGAAAAGAACTGTTGGGTCGTTTGCAGGAACGAGGGATGCAGAGGGAATTACTTTATGTTTCTTTGATTCGAAAAATTCAAGATATTTCTTTATCAAGTCCTTTCTTGTTATCTTCTGGCTTACCATACCTTAGATTAGAATTAGAGTTTTAAAAAATGTTTCTAAACATTCCTTCTTTGCAAATCATCAAGTTTTCTTTGGATTTCTTGAAGTTGTCCCTCAATACTTGAGTCTTGGACTCCCAAACCTGTTTTAAGTGTCTTTTTTCCCCCAATTTCTACACCTTTGTTTAGTATCTTTGGAACTTTTAATGTAGGAAGAACTCTCTGTAGACTTCCAAGATTTACTTTTAATTCCCTTATTTTTTTGTTAAGAGTAAGTTTTAACTCAAATTCTCTCGTCCTATAAACTCTGTAAGTGTTTATCCTTTTCAAAACTTTTAGTAAAGCAATCTGTGAGGCAAGTAAATCTCTTTTTGATTCAAGAGCTTCTTCACGCTCAAGTTTTATGTGTATTAAATTTTCGCTTGGCATTTTAGTGATTACACTTTAGAAAAGATATCTCTGTCAACTTTTTCTATTTGATCCTTCATTAATTTTACCTCTACTTCCCAAGATTGAAGCTCTTTGTCTTCTTTTTCTTTTGTTCTTTTTATTTCATCTAAAACTTTCTCAATTTCCGAAATTTTTCTTCTTGTTTCATTGAAAACTTCCATTGCCCCTTCAAATTTGTCCACCCTTATGAATACTGGTCCTGGTGCAGACCCTCTGGGAAAGTTTGAGGATGATGGGAACCGTGATCCAAACTCTTCAGTCATAGGTCTTCTTAAGGGCTCTTGCATCATCCGCATGTCATCCTGATCTGTGAATTCATCTGCATCTTCATCAGAAAGATCACCTCTTTCTTCCCCAGCAATTGCTTCTTTTATAGTATTTTGAGAAAATTTCATTCCTAAAGAATTTGATGGAAAACTTGGAAGTTTGTGAATCTGTGATGTTCCATCATAACCAAATTCTCCAAATCCCTGAAATTCAGGAAGCTTCGGAAGTGTGGGTACTTGTGGAATTTCTTCTTTTTTCTTTTCCTCTTTTTTATTTGTTCCGAATAAACCCATCTTATACTCCAATATAGACTTTCTAATATATACAATGTCTTCAGGTTTAAAAAGCTTTATTTTTATTGAGCAAATAAAAATCTTTTTATTCTTTTTCCTGACGTTTTTGGAAAAACCGAAACCGAAAGGTATTTATTTGAACCCTTTTTAGTCCTTTGATGTTGAAAAAATTTCTTAAAGAAGCCATGGTCCTTATTGCAGGAAAACCAGCTGAAGACCTTGTTGATTTATTAGACACAAACAAGCATGTTAATGAATTTGCTATTGCTAAAAAGTTAAATTTAACAATCAACCAAACAAGGAATATTCTCTATAAAATTTCAGATCACGGACTTGTTTCATCAATAAGGAAGAAAGATAAAAGAAAAGGTTGGTACACTTACTTTTGGAAAATTGAGGTCCTTAAATCTCTAGAATTTATTCGAAATGACTTGATGAAAAAAATGGATAACTTTGAACATCAAATAAAAAGCAGAGAAACAAAAAGGTTTTACGTATGTGAAAAGTGTCACCTAGAACTTAATGAAGAACACGCTCTTCTTAACAATTTTACATGTCTTGAATGTGGGGAACTTCTTACTATGAAAGACAACACTAAGATGATAAATGAAATGAAAAGAAATCTTGATAGATTGAAGAAAGACTTAGGATTTGTGCTGCAAGAAGTAAAGAGGGAAAGTGAAATTCTTGATAAAAAAAAGCAAAAAGAAATTAAAAAAGAGAAAAAAGAAACTTTAGAGAAAAAAACAGCTCAAAGAGCAAAAAATGCCAAGGCAAGAGCATTACTGAAAAAGGATTCCGCAAAGAAAACTCTTCATAAAAATGTTCCTAAGAAACAAAAATTTGTTAAGCATAAAAAATTCTCAAAAAAAAGGAAGTGACTGAGTATGGCAGAAATCTACGGTTTTTACCCTCGAAAAAAAAGTATTTTTGGCTTGCTTAGTGCAACGACTACCCTCATTATTCTTAATGTGCTTGCTTTCATTATGTTTCTTATTTTGTTAGTTCTTTTTAGAAACAATACTCAATCTCTTTATGACTTTGTTGCTCTAAGCCCTTTAAACATTCTTCATGGAAAATATCTCTGGACTTTTATTACAAGCATGTTTATGCATGGAAACCTTGCTCACCTTTTTTTTAATATGTTTTCGTTGGCGTTTATCGGTTCGTTTGTAGAAAAAATAATTGGTAGAAAGAGATTCATTTCGTTTTATCTAATCTCTGGATTGTTTGCAGGGATTGTTTTTGTTGCACTCTCTGGCTTGTTTGGTAATAGTATCCTTGGTGCTAAGATTTTCGGAGACCCAAACATTTCAGGCGTGGGTGCTTCTGGTGCAATCTTTGGACTTTTAGGCCTACTTGCAGTTTTAGTTCCATACTCAAAAGTTTATTTAATTCTCGGGCCTTTGTTAGCAATCGTAGTTGGTTCTATTAGCGAATCTGCTTTACCTGCTTCTTCATCAGGTGTTATCAATCTCCTAGTTAATTTTTACTTTGTAATATCTGTGTTTGCTATTTTTTCATTTAATGAGCGGTTTAGAAAAGTTGCTTTACCTATTGGAATGCCCCTTTGGCTCCTTCCTATAGTCGCAATTATCCCTTTAGTTGTAGTGGGGCTTTTTGTCCCTTTGCCTATAGCAAACACTGCACATTTCGGTGGACTTCTTGCAGGTCTCGCTTACGGGTTCTATCTTAAGAGTAAATACAGAAAAAAAACAAGATACATAAGCAAACATTTTAGCCAATGACAAACAAAAAGATAAAAACAGCAAAGAGAAAGAATCAGAATTTTTTCAGCCAAAATTTTAAAGAGGGTCTACAATACATTAAGCAATCTAGAAATTTTATTTATGTAGCTTCTGCTATTTTCATTTTGTTCATCTTCGTAGGTTATTTTGTTCCTGCGCCGCAATCTCTTGAGAAAGTAATCTTAAAGTTTATTGAAGATTTAATTAAAACAACAGAGGGGATGTCTTGGACTGAACTTACTAATTTTATACTCTTTAACAATTTAAAAAGCAGTTTCTTTGGAATGGCTTTGGGGGTTGTCTTTGGAATTTTTTCAGTTTTAACGACTTTGGCTAATGGGTACCTCTTAGGCTTCGTGTCTTCAAGAATAGTCGGCACTGAAGGAATTGCAATTCTATGGAAACTTTTTCCTCATGGAATATTTGAAATTCCTGCAATGTTAATCTCAGTAGGTCTTGGGTTAAAACTTGGAACTTTTATTTTCAAAAAGAAGAAATTTGAATCTTTAAAAGAATACTCATGGAAATCTTTGAAAGCCTTTTTCTTTGTAGTTGTTCCCCTTCTTGTAGTTGCAGCATTAATAGAAGGCACTCTTATCATCTTTTTTGGCTGAATAAAGTCTCTCTTTTTTGTCGGAGCTTATAAAGTTTATATACTTCTTTTGACGATAGATAGTATTAATAAAATGGTTGAAAAGGAGGTTAAAATGACTTGGTATGCAAAAACAGCTTTGGTTCTTGCAAATGTGGGTGCTGTTAATTGGGGTTTGAATGAACTTGGTTGGAATGCAGTTGACAAGCTTCTAGGATTTGTCAGTTGGCTTCCAATGGCAGTTTACTACATTGTAGCACTTTGCGGAATCTTCGGCTTGTATAAGACTTTCGCTAAATAATTGCTAAAATAATCTTATTTTTACTTTTTATTTTTCTTATCTTTTATCTTTCTTAGAAATGAACTAATCACAGGAATTTTTATTCTCTTAAATCGTTTATTCCTAGAACAATTAGAAGAAGAGCTATCATTGTTGCAAACCAGAAAACAGCTCCCTTGAGGAATATCCACGCAGCGTGAAGGAAATCAAAATTCTTTCCAAATAAAACCCAAGAATATGCTGAAGAAGCCCATGTAACAATTATTACTACAACAAGTAGAATCAATCCAAGTAAAAGTTCAAGCCATTTGTTCATAATAGAATAATCAAAGGGTTATTTAAAAAGATTCATGTGGTGGATTATACTTTTTGATTGAGATAGCTTTATAAATTACTTATTTTTTAGTTTGATATGAATAATACTTCAAAAATATCTGAAAGTTTAGCCATCCCCATTTAGTAATCTCTTTAGTTTGGGTAGACCCCTCTAAAAAAATGTTGATTTTCATCTAAAACTCTTAATAAATATAAATCATGGAAAAATCTTTGGACAAAGAATCTGTCGCAAGAAAAAACGTTCTTAGAAAGGGCTCTGAAGCAGAAGGGATAGCCGTTAAAGGATATGATTTCGATAAAGGTGTTGATTATAATGAGATTGTAAGAAGTTTTTCTTCAACAGGGTTCCAAGCTTCTCTTTTAGCAAAAGCTGTAGACATTACAAACAAGATGATTAAAGATAAGTCGTTTGTTTACTTAGGATATACTTCAAATATGGTGAGTTCTGGTTTGAGGGATGTTTTTAGATATCTTGTGAAAAATAAAAAAGTTAATCTTGTTGTAACGACAGCCGGGGCAGTAGA
Organism: Nanobdellota archaeon; assembly: GCA_038045405.1. Classification (GTDB taxonomy): domain Archaea; phylum Nanobdellota; class Nanobdellia; order Pacearchaeales; family GW2011-AR1; genus ASMP01. Next base: position 10,777 of record JBBSYF010000018.1, read on the forward strand.
AGAAGATATTATGAAGTGTATGGGGGATTTTTTTCTGGGAGACTTTAAAGCCTCTGGTACTGAACTTAGAGAAAAAGGCATAAACAGGATAGGAAATATTTTTGTTTCAAACAGCAGATATGTTGAATTTGAAGAATTTTTTCAGGAACTCCTTGAAGAAATATACTCAGAACAGAAAAAAACAGGAAAGATAATCACGGCTTCAGAACTTGTTTGGAAACTTGGAGAAAAAATAAATGATGAAAGAAGTATTTGTTACTGGGCATGGAAAAATAAGATTAAAATTTTCTGTCCTGCAATTACTGACGGGGCTATTGGAGACAACATTTGGTTCTTTAAGTATAGAAGACCGGACTTCATAATCGATGTTGCAGAAGACATCAAACAAATGAATGATTCTGTATTTGGACAGAAAAAGACAGGAGCTATCCTTCTTGGGTCTGGAGTCGCAAAACACCATATTCTTAACGCTAATATGTTCAAGAATGGACTTGATTATGCAGTCTACATAAATAACTCCCAAGAGTTTGATGGTAGTGATGCTGGTGCTTTGCCTGAAGAAGCTGTTTCATGGGGAAAAATTTTGCCGGGGGCTGAAAATGTAAAAGTTTTTGGAGATGCAACGATTCTTTTTCCTCTGCTTGTTGCAGAAACCTTTGCTAAGTAAGACTTTTACTACTGATTTTTCCTCAAAAAAATTTATATACAAGAGGTGTTTGTAATCTTTATGACGGATGAAAAAAAACAAGACTTTGAAATCATAATTACTCCTGGGGACATTAGTCAAGGAATAGTCCCTGTGAATGTTGATGATGATTTAAAAGAAACCTTCTATGACTTAAGCCCGAGTACCGACTTCGCAAGAGTATTTGACTTAGAGAAAAAAGATTTTCTTGATGTTTTGAAAATTTTCTCTCCCGGGACTGCTATAAGAACTGCTCTCGACGATATCCTTCGAGCTCAAATGGGTGCATTAATCGTATTAGAAAAAGAAAGCTTACAAGGAATTCTAGAAGGCGGATTTAAAATTAACTGCAGATTTAGCCCTCAAAAACTAGTAGAACTTGCAAAAATGGATGGGGCTATCATCCTTTCAGAAGATCTAAAAAAAATTGTGTATGCAAACGTACTTTTAACTCCAAGTGCAAAAGTAACAACAAGCGAAACAGGTACAAGGCACAAAGCAGCAGAAAGAACTGCTAAGCAAATTGGAACAATAGCTATTGCTGTTTCTGAAAGAAGAAAAAAGATAACTCTTTATTTTAAAAATGAAAGTTATTTCCTTGAGGAAACATCAGAAATCTTAAGAAGAGCTGCAGAGACATTACAGATTCTTGAAAAACAGGTTGATATGCTTAATGACCTCTTATCACATCTTAACATCCTTGAGATAACTAACCTTACAACTATGAGTGATGTTTGTAGTGTTTTACAAACCTTGGAAATGGTTAGACGAATTTCAGATATTGTTAAGAGATATCTAATTGAATTAGGAAAAGAAGGAACAATAGTAAGTATGAGACTAAAAGAGCTTACAAAAAACCTTAGCAAGGAGAGGGAGAAAATTATTGAAGATTACTTTGGAAGTAAGTCTACTGAAATTGACGAAATCTTGAAAAATATCAATTTCGACTTTTTATTGGAAACATCAAGTATCCTAAGAATTTTATTTTCAGAACTTCATGATAGACCTATTTCACCAAATGGAACAAGAATCATTGGGAAGACGAATATTTTTGAGAAAGATGCTGAAATAATACTAGACAATTTCAAAACTCTTGATAGAGTTTTCAATCTTGATAGAGAATCTATAAGACCTTTCTTTAAGAATGAGAACGTTGTTGATTCGATAATTAACGAAATAAGGAACTTAAAAGAGAAGATACTGATGGGTAAAAAGATTTAATTCTTCTATTAACAATTTTTATATACTGAAAAACCGGTTTATTCTTATGCTTACAAAGAAACAAGTTACAGAAATAAAAGAACATCTGAATAAGGCACAAAATCCAGTTTTCTTCTTTGACAACGACCAAGATGGGCTTTGTTCTTTCCTTTTGCTTCAGCGTTATATTGAGCGCGGCAAAGGAGTGGCTATAAAGTCTTTTCCTGACCTTTCGGCAGAATATTTTAGAAAGGTTCATGAACTGAGTGCTGATTACATCTTTATCTTAGACAAGCCCGTTGTTTCTGATGAATTCTTTGCAGAGGCAGAGAAAACAAACATTCCCGTTGTTTGGATAGACCATCATGTTGCAGATAAAGAAAAGATTCCTGATTTTGTCAGTTACTACAATCCTACACAAAATAAAAAAAAGACTGATGAGCCCGTTACTGCGTTATGTTATCAAGTAACAAACAAGAAAGAAGACTTATGGCTTGCCATTGTTGGATGTATCTCTGACAGATATGTTCCAAAATTTTACGCGAAGTTTGAAAAGAAGTATCCTGACTTAGCTTTAAAATCAACAGCAAAATCGAAAACTGCGGCCGATATTTTTTACAAATCTCAGATAGGAAAAATAACCAAGATACTTGGCTTTGGACTTAAAGATAGTATAACGAACGTCGTTGGTATGATTAAATTTTTAATGAAGGTTAAGAATCCGGATGAGGTTCTTGAAGATAATACTAAAACTCGCGCCATGCATCACAGATTTGAGCAAGTTGAATCAAAATATCAGAGCGCACTGAAGAAAGCGATTTCTATCGGAAAAGATTCTGAAAAGATTTTGTTTTTTCAGTACGGCGGTGATCTGAGTATGAGTAGTGATTTGTCAAATGAATTAATGTACAATTTTCCAGAGAAGATAATAATTGTTGTTTACATGAAAGGGGCGAAAGCGAATATTTCTGTTAGGGGCAAAAAAGCTAAATTGTTTTTCTTGAAAGCTATTGAGGATATAGACGGTGCTATGGGTGGCGGGCACGAAGTTGCTGTCGGAGGACAGATGAAAATTGAAGATGTTGAAAAATTCAAAGAAAACATGGAAAAAGTTGTTCACTAAACAATGAAGATTAATCTTCAGAAAAATATAAAAAGAGGTTTTCTTTGTATTTGGTATGGATGCAGGGTTAATTAGCCAAGACTGGAATTTTAACCTAGCATGCACTATAAAGTCAATTAAATACAATAATTACTCAATTTAATTCAGCGTTTTTCCTTTGCGCCTGGATTGAATTGAGATATACTTCTTAGTTAATTTAGGCTCAGGAAATTCTTCTGGATTATCTTTATGTAATTACAAACAAAAGATGAGACGAGAACAAGAATTGGAACTTGTGAATGTTGCGGAAGAAGACTTGGAAAGAGAACTCAACTCTTTATTTGCGATAACGTTGAGACTTGAATACGAGCTTGAAACTGCAACACTTCAAGAGAATTAATCTAATCAATAGCTAAGAATTTGCTCTTAGTAGTTGGTGTTTTAAAATGTTTTTAGGTATACAACAACTGCAACTCACATAAATCAGTTAAAAACTTTTAATGATAAAACTTACATTACTTAAATTGATATCTCTTTAATTTCCTGCAATATATTCTCAAAATCAATAAACTTTACCAAAATAACAGACTGTTTTTGTTGGCTTGTTACATGAAAAACATTTTGCTTCTTTAGAGTTTTTCTCTAAAGGCATATTAATACTCTTTACGCCTTCTGACTGCTCTTTGATTCTTTCTTCACATTTAGAATCTCCGCAAAAGAAGGCTCTTGCAACTTTTTGATTTGAGATTGCTTTGTTTAATTCAGCTATGTTCTTGACATCTGTGATTTTTTCATCAAAGTCACTCTTCGCCTTTTTGAACATAGAATCCTGAATTTCTTCCAAAGTTTTTTCTATTTCTTTTATCAAATTTGATTCTTTGAATTCTAATTTTTTCCCATTATCTCTTCTGACTGCTGTAACTTGCTTCTTTTCTACGTCTCTTGGACCAACCTCAACTCTTATTGGAATTCCCTTAAGTTCCCACTCACCGAATTTTCTTCCAGGGTTGTAATCTCTATCATCTAATAAAGGATTGAATTTCTCAAGTTTATTTGAAATTTCTTTTGCCTTTTTTAGAACTTCTTGTTCTTTGCCTTTGAACAGCAAAGGAATTATCACTACCTTATTATACGCAACTTTTGGAGGAAGAACTAAGCCGTGGTCGTCCCCATGAGCCATTATAACTGCACCGATTAAACGAGTTGATATCCCCCATGAATTCTGCCAAGGTACGCTCTTCTTTTCATTTCTGTCTAAGAAAGAAATACCAAAAGATTTTGCAAAACCCTGTCCGAGATTGTGAGAAGTACCCATCTGCAAAGTTTTTCCATCAGGCATGATTCCATCTACACTTAAAGTGTAAAAAGCTCCCGAGAATTTTTCCTTTTCTGTTTTTCTACCAACAAGAACTGGAATGGCTAAAATTTCTTCACATGTTTTCCTGTACTCCTCTAAGAATTGTAAAGTTTCTTTATCACACTCCTCTTTTGTTTCGTAAACACAGTGTCCTTCTTGCCATAGGAATTCTCTCGTTCTAAGAAAAAGACGCGTTGCCTTAGTCTCCCAACGAACAACATTACACCATTGGTTTATTCTCAAAGGTAAATCTCTCCAAGATCTTATCCATTTTGAGTAGGAGTCATACATTATTGTTTCTGAAGTTGGACGTATGGCTAGTCTTTCTGTCGTGTTCTCATCTTTGTTAGAAATCCATGCAACTTCTGGCGCAAATCCTTTTGCATGCTCCGACTCTTTTTTGAAAAAAGATTCTGGAATTAAAAGAGGGAAGTAAGCATTTCTCACGCCCAAGGTTTTAATTCTTTGATCAAAGTAAGACTGAATCTGTTCCCATATTGAATACGCATTTGGCCTTATTACCATGAATCCCTTAACATCACTGTAATCTGCAAGTTCCGCCTTTTGAACTACTTGATTGTACCACTCAGAAAAGTTTTCGCCTTTCTTTATTGTTAAACCTTCTTGGGACTTTGACTTTTGATCTTTTGGTTGTTCTGATTTTTTTGTCATTTTATATTAGATTCTCTGCAAATTCTTTTTGATAAATTTCGTTTACTGCTTCTTTTATATGATTTGATTCTAAAGCAAATCCAAGACTCTCACTGTTCCCTGCTTTAAAGTTGTTTATTCCTATCACTTTTCCATCTGTGTTTATTAAAGGACCACCAGAATTTCCCGGATTTAATGCAGCATCAGTTTGAATGTAATAATTAAGATCATTAGGACCTGTTCTATGAATTGCGGAGACAATGCCCTGTGAGACTGAAAATTGAAGCCCAAGAGGATTTCCTATTGCTATTACTTTTTCTCCAACTTGGACGTTGTCAGAATTGTCAAGTTTTAAAGGAGTGTAATTTCCTTCAATCCTCAACAGTGCAATATCAAGATCTGAGTTATAACCAAGAATACTGACTTTATGGTTTTGGTTGTCTGAAGTTATGATTGTTGCCGCTTTTGCGTTTTCAACAACATGATAATTTGTTACGACGTACCCATCATTGCTTATTAAGAATCCTGTTCCTTGAGAGATGTCAGTTCTTACCGTTACGACTCCCGTAACTGTTGTTTCTATTACCGCCGAGAAATCTGCACCAGCAGAGGCCTTTAAAGAAGTAAACTCTTCGCTGATAATTCCTAACTGGGAGTTTATTTTTACAAAGTCTTTATTCGATTGGATAAGGCTCTCTGATAGTGTGTTTATGTTGATGTTTGTTTCTGTCTTTAAGTCATTGATTTTTTTGTTGAGCATACTGTTGTAGAGTTCTTGTTTAGTAAAAATCATGTAAGAAAAGACACTTAGAGCAATCAGAAGGATTATCATTAATGAAGAACCCCCAATAATTAGCTTTTTATGGTGAGGTTTAAGGATGATATGACTATGAACTACGGGCCTTGAATAATAGTATTTTGGTGGCATATTTTAAATTACCTTTTCATGTTTATTAATTTTCCCTCTCTCATATACTCGTAAATAGGCCCCGCCAAGGCTCCAATGAACATGTAATGAATCATGTCATCAATTGGTACATTTAGAATTATTATCTCTGGCGTATTTTGCCATAGCCAAAATGCGTTAATCCAACCCGGAGTTATAAGTTCAATAAAGGTATAGACTACAATAACAATTGGAATCATCAAAATTCCTGATAAAATGCTGTTTTTTATCAAATCTTTTCTTTTGTAGAGGATAACTAATAATGGCGCCGAAAAACATATTAAAGAGCTGATGAAACTATTGATTCCCAGAATATAAAAAGACCCAAAGAAGAAAATTGCACCAATAACTGCTAAATTGAAAAACTTAATGTCCCCCTTTACCTCGAAAATCTTTTTCTTTTGCTTTAATCTTTTTTTGAACAAAATTTCATAAGGCACAGAAGCAACTCCGCCAATAAAAAAAGCTACTATCAAAGACTCAAGAATTGCCGTTCTTGTCCCGTCAAAGAAAGATATTGGGTGCCACCAATCCTGTACAAAAAGAAAATTTAATGCTGGTCCGGTGATACTTATGAGTGTGGAGCAAATTATCATCTCTTTTCTAGTATCTTTTCTAATCAGAAATAATAAAAACCAAACTAAAGAAAATCCAAGGGCCATTAACAAATATGTATACTGATAGCTTATCATTTTCTCTTTTCTAAAGGAGGAAAAGATTAAGATATAAAAACCTAACCCTCTATATTTTTTAAACAGGGGGCACATAGTTTAATGGACAGAATCACGGGTTTCGGCCCCGTGGATGGAGGTTCGATTCCTCCTGTGCTCATGAACGAAGTGAATGGGAAAAGGGACGAAGTCTACTTCAGTCCTGTGCTCATGACGCGAACTTCCTGTTCGCGGATGTCCTGAACGAAGCTGACGCGAACTTCCTGTTCGCGGAAATTATGGAAAATTTGGAATTTTCAGATATGACGAAAAATGCAAAAAACAAACGCAACTCCTGGAGACTTAGTTGAAGTTCATCTGACTAAAGTTATTTATGAAGGAATTCTTCTTGAAAGCCCTGAGGGTGAAAAAGGCACAGTTCTTTTGAAGCTTGATTCTGGTTATAACATAGGACTGAACAGAAAAGATATCCTTGAAATTAAACTTGTTAAGAAGTTTGAGAAAAAAGAAGAAAAGTTCGAATTGCAGAAAAACAAAGACAAGCCCAACATTGCAATGATAATTACTGGGGGGACTATTGCTGCCCGTTTGAATCCAAGAAAAGGAGGTGTTGATTGGCTTGATACTCCTGAAAGTTTGTTCAAATTTTATCCCGAGATTTTTGAAAAAGTCAACGTCGTGAAAGTTGAAGTTCCTTTTATGAAAGCCTCTGAAGATATGGACTTTAAGGATTGGCAAAAAATCGCGAAAGCTGCTGAGAAACTTTTGAATGATTCAGAAATAAAAGGAGTAATAGTGACTCACGGGACTGACTTCTTACATTACACTGCTGCAGCATTGAGTTTTTTCTTGAGAAATTTAAGCAAACCAGTTGTACTTACATACAGCCAGAGAAGTATTGACAGAGCAAGTAGCGATGCAAATCTTAATCTTCAGTGTGCAGCTCTTGCTGCTATTTCTGATATGGCCGAGGTAATGCTTGTCGGACATGCTACTACGAACGATGATTACTGCTATGCAATGCCCGGCACGAAAGTAAGGAAGATGCACACTTCAAGAAGAGACGCGTTCAAGGTGATAAACGCGAAACCATTTGCTAAGATTTTTCCAGACAGAATTGAGAGAATTTCTGAATATAAAATAAGAAATAAAAATAAAGTAAAGGCAGACCCTAAGTTTGAGGAGAAAGTTGCTTTGGTTAAAGTTTATCCCGGACAAAGCCCAGACATTTTAGACTTTTACTTGAAGAATAAGTATAAGGGTATTATCTTGGAGCTTTCTGGGCTGGGGCATGCGCCTTCGTCGAGAGCAAGAAAAGGATGGACAAAGAAACTCAAGGAAATTCAAAGAAGAGGAGTGATTGTTTGTGCTGCTGCTCAAACGATTTACGGACGCTTAGATCCTTTGGTTTATTCCAACGGGAGAGAACTAATGGAAACTGGAATGATTTTCCTTGAAGATATGCTCGCAGAAACTGCGTTTGTGAAGCTCGGATATGTACTTGCTCATCCAGAATGGAAAGACAGAATAAAAGAAAAAATGTTAGAAAACATGGCTAGTGAACTTAATTCTCGACTAGAAGATTGATTATCTTATTTCCTATCTTTTCATACCATTTACCTTTAAAATCTGTAAAAAAAACTCTTATATTCTCATCATCTTTACTAATAACTTCTCTGATATACCTCCCTTCTTCCCATTTTTTGTTTATTATTATAAAAAATTTATTTACCTTTTTGGTTTTAATTAAAAAATTTGCTTCTAAAATTCTCAGTCTTACTAACGCAGGTTTTACCTTATGTCTTGTAACTAAGTCTCCATATTTAGGGATTGAATTGTGAATTTCTACTGCAATGTTATTGTGAATTAAGAAGTCATAAGGATCTGCAGGGTCTTTTATCTTAATTTTAACTCCTTTTTTATCCATATACTCTACCAACTCTCTTTCTTCTTTTATACTATAAAAATCACTCATGATCAAATTAAACGATGCCAAGTTTAGTTTCAATCTTATTGGCAACCATTTTTTTTTGTTTAGTTTAGCAATTTCGTTTTTGTTTAACAATTCTTTTGGAATGGCTATTTGAACCCTTTTTTTACTGTGAGGAGTTAATCTCCTAGCATTAAACTCTTCAGACTTAATTATTATAATATCGTCTTGTAACCTACTAAACAGACATTTAACCGTTTCACTTTTAACAATATCATGGAGTTTTTTTGAAGAAATATCAAGATAATACCTTCCATTATTAATCCGAACACCAGCATTTTTCGCTATTAAATCAGATGGAATTATTTTAGAGAGGGGAGACCCAACACTTTTGCCCAAAATTTCATTCTTATTTATCTTCCACTCTTTTTCGTCTAAATACACAAAAACATTTCTCTTCTCATTCAAAGAAATTTTACCACTCTTCATTAAGTTAGTTATCGCTACCTGTAATCTTTTCCCTTTTGCTATTGTTACATGAGTCTCTCCCTTTGGGCTTATGAGCAAACCCTCATTGTAATTTCTTATAGAAATGCTATTTTTGTTCCCGATTACCCTATTAGATAACTCCTTACTATGAATTACTAAAAGCTTAGTATTTTTGTTATTTGTAATTATCCTTCCTACCAAAATTAACATCCCATTTTTAATGTTTCCTAATATTTAAATCTTTCTTTTAGTGGGTTTTGGGACATACAAAAGATAAGGAAGAAGTCAAGAAGATGATGCTTACTAACTATTCTGGAGAGATTTCCGGTAGACTGGAAGAATAGGTGTTTTGTTGTCTTTCTTGAAAGGTGACAATCGAAAGGTTTTTAAGTAAAACAGACTGTGCTGAAACATGAGATTTGATACTGATTTACCAAAAGAATATGGCCCAAGACTTTGGAATAGTCCAGCCTTTTCTAAAAGAAAAAGAATCACTGAAAGAGTCAGAGCCAGCTTAGAAAATACTCTTTATCTCTACAGTGAAATGGCTAGAACTCATGCGAGACAAACAGACAACAATCCAAGGAATTTCAGTGTTAAAGGTGTAAGTATTGTTGGAAGCTGTGCTCAGTTTAATAGAACAAACTCTGATATTGACTATATGCTTGTTTGTCCGAATATAGATGGGAAAAGTGCAGATTTCCTAAAGACAATGATGTCTTATGTTTTGTTTTGTGAAAGAGATAAGACAGAAGCCGTTGATATTTTCATAAGATCTGAGGATAAATACCCGGAACGAGCCTCTGTAGACATTACTTCTCAAGTCAGAGATTTAATTGGAAGATGTAACTACAATCTTCTTAAAGGATAACTAAAAATGTTAAACAAAACTTTACTCGAAATTGACGGAATCGTGTCTAGAGTGAACACTCACCCAGAATATTCTGGTTGTGTGGCAAGGGAAAAATATCATTTCCTTAGAGAGGAAGCTGCAGAACACTCTCTTGACATTGAACTTGCTTCAGATAGAAAAAAGCTCACGGGAAAACAAAGAGAATTATTTTTACAAAGAATTGGCCGGGCTCAAGAATTTTTGGCGCAATCTGGCCTGTCTATGTACTCTTTATCAAGGTTAGGGAGTATTATAGAACCGGAAGCAAATCCCTCTGGAGGTTTTAGAAACTTAGAAGTTTCTTTTGGAGACTTTTACGGAATAAAACCTGCTACACTTCACTATGAAGTTAAGGATTTACTTGACTTTTTGTCAGCCTCAGATTCTCACCCTGTTGTAAGAGCTGCACAAGCACATGTTGAGTTAGTTAGAATACACCCTTACGGAGATGGAAACGGAAGAGTTGCAAGATTGCTACAAAACTTTTGTCTTCAACAAAGAAACTATCCTCCCGCAATAATTCCTTCCGATAATAGAGATAAGTACATCAATCTTATGAGAACCGTTCTCCAAGATAGGGTTAAAGGAAAAGGAAGTTTGTTTGATCCATCCGTACGTGAAACAGAATTTTATGACTTTGTTGCTCAAGAAGTTCTTTCCTCTGCAAAACAACTTGAAGATGAACTTAGAGTGAAAAGAATATATCATGTTAACTTAACTAATGTGCATGACCCTAGAACAGTTGGAACAATTGCTAGCATCCTTAGAAATGCTGGAAGACGTCCTGGAAGTAAAGGAGTGAATGTCTTAATAAACAAAAAGAATGGCCACAAGAGAGGGGAATCTCTAAAAGTTGTGGGTGACATTGGCCGGGATGAACTTGTTCACGATTTAGAAAAATTTTGTCCTAAATACAGAATTCACTTTGTGATAGAAGATAGATTCTGTTAATTCGCTAATTTAATAAACTCTATTTGTTTTTTTGATGAATGAGTGAAGAAGTCGATTATGCTAAGCTAGGGTTGAAATGCGGTCTCGAGATACATCAACAACCTCTTTAGTGGAATTAGATGAAATAGGAAAGTATTTAAATTTGAAGAACTATATTTTATTATGGAATTTATGAATTCTGATTTTGCTTACTTAATTGGTAACTTTTTAGCTGATGGATCTTTTTATAAAGATAAAAACGGCTACAGATTCGAATTTACTGATGGTTCTCCCTATAAAAAAGAATTAACATACTCTGTAACCCATCTTCTAAAGATAAAAAGTATCTTGGAAAAATCTCTTAATAAAAGTTTACCTGATTTGAGACAAAGGGGCAACAGATTTGTTCTCTCTTTTAGAAATAGAGAATTGGTAAGTTTATTTTTAACTACTTTTAAGTTTTCATCAGGGGATAAATCAAAAACTATAGACATCCCGCAGTTTTACAAAGACACTGAATTAGAAAGGAGCTTTTGGCAAGGATACTTAGATGGTGATGGTTCTATTGCGAGAAATTCACGAAGAATTGCTGTTGAATCTATGAGTAATAAAATAATGCTTTCTTTTGCAATTTATTTGAATAAGAATAAGATTAATTTCTCATCATATAACTCAAAACGTTTTAATGAATTTTCTCATGTCATTCTAATAAGAAGCGTTTCTTTTAGGGATTTTGCAGAGAAAGTGGGGTTTTTACACCCACTTAAAGTAAGATTACTCAAAGAAAAATTAAAAGATAGAGATTTTTTCACTAAAAATGAGATAAATCCTGCTATCTTAAATAAAAAAGTAGATTACACTCTGCTATTTGATGATTCTGTTTTCTTGGAAAATGGAAGAGAATTATTAACTAAATACGGTTACACTAAATATCATCGAAAAAACGCTTCAATGCAGAAGATTGTTAGCTTAATGAAAAAAAATGGTTTAGACAATGAAGGTATACTTAAGATTATAACTCAGTATAGATTCAAGAAAAGTAAAGGTTCTATCCATTCAGTTCGCCTTCCCTTAAGTATTGGAAAAGATATCATTAGGATATCTAAGTTTGTTAGGATTAGAGATGGTGGAATAACTTTCTCTAAAAGATATGTTGAATCGTTTAATGAAGATTTTGATGAAATCCTAAATCTAACAGAAAATACTTTTGATTTAAAGCCTAAATTTACATCTAAAAATGAGCCCTTATTTTGTAGTGGTGTTTTATCAGATTTTTTCAATAAAATTATAAAGAGAGTTGACGATTCATAAAAATGGAAAATAAAGATATAGACTACCAGAAAATAGGTCTTAAAATTGGACTGGAGATACACCAACAGCTAGACACCAGCAGAAAACTATTCTGTAACTGTCCTTCTGTATTAAGAAAAGATGAACCTGATTTTACTATAAAAAGAAAACTTCACGCCGTTGCAGGAGAAAGCGGCGAAGTTGATGCTGCAGCTACTTATCAACATTCTTTAGATAAAGAATTTGTTTATGAGTGTTATAATGATTCAAGCTGTCTTATAGAATATGACGAATCTCCTCCAGAGATTATTGATTCAAAGGCTTTAGAAATCGCAACCCATGTTTCTCTTTTGCTTAATGCTAAAATAATTCCTCTGACTCAGATTATGAGGAAGACTGTTGTTGATGGGAGCAACACTTCTGGTTTCCAAAGAACAGTGATGATTGCCAGAGATGGATTTGTTGAAACAAGTTTAGGAAGAGTTGGAATTGCTTCTATCTGCCTTGAAGAGGATAGTGCAAGAGTTGTTGGAGATAAAAATCAAGAGGGCAAAGTTATAGTTTACAGATTGGACAGACTTGGAATTCCTTTAATTGAGATTGCAACTGAACCTGACATCACAACGCCAAAGCAGGCAAAAGAAGTTGCACTGCATATTGGAGAAATTTTAAGAGCTTGCAAGGTTAAACGTGGATTGGGTACTATAAGACAAGATGTTAATCTTTCTGTTAAGAATGGGAAAAGAATTGAATTAAAAGGATTTCAAGACATAATGAACATCGAGAATGCAATTGAGACGGAAATGAAAAGACAAGTAGGATTGGTACATTTAAACAAAAGTGTTTCGGAAGTTAGGAAAGTTTTTCCTGATGGAAGAAGCGAGTTTCTCAGACCTATGCCTGGTGCTGCGAGAATGTATCCTGAAACAGACCTACCCCTTTTGAAAATTTCTCGTGAGATGATGGATGAAGCAAAAAAAACTTTACCAAAAACTAAAAAAGAATTAGAAGAAGAACTGGAAAATGAAGGGCTGAACAAAGAGATGATCTCTTTATTACTGAACCAAGGCAAGATTGAAGAGTTCAAAGAACTTTTGAAGATTATTAACAAACCCCAACTCGTTGGAAAAGTTTTGCTTATTTATCCAAAAGAAATTGCGTCAAGAGAAAAAGTCTCTTTGGAGGATGTGGGTGAAATATTGAACAAGGATGCTCTTGCAGATGTTCTTGAAAATTTAAAGAAAGGCAAAATTTCTGAAGGAGACTTGAAACATGTTCTCACAAAGATTGTCAAGGGAGAAGAACACGAAAAATCCTTAGAATCTAAAAAAGAAGACGGAGAAACCGTTGAAGAACAAATAATGAAACTCGTCAAATCAAAACCGGGACTCACAGTAAACGCTTACATGGGTTTGGTTATGAAAGATCTTAAGGGAAAAGTTACTGGGGAAGAAGCTGTAGAAATAATTAAAAGGCACGCAAGTAAAAAATAAAAGTAATCTTCTTTATATCGTAAACTCTAGAAGGTAATTCCCTATTTGCCCTATTTCTTTATCAATAGCTTTTCCGTCTATAACTGGGCGACCGTATTTGTCCTTTCCTTCAGTTATCTCCGCAGACAAGTCTTTATAGCACTCAGCCATGAAAATCGCTAAACCGAGCATACCTTCTTGAGAAACGTTCTGGGGACAACTCTTTAACCTTTCTGCAAAGTCTTTCAAGAAATCCTCCTCTGTTAGAGAAGTTTCACTATGTTTGACTTTTACGTCTTGGTAAGCTGCTTTTACAAACTCAAGCAAACCATTTACTGCCTTTTGACTAAATCCACTTGGTGGCATTTTGATTTTTCTCCATGTTTAGTTAAAATCTCCAGTAATTTTATACTAATATTAGTTATCTCCCCTGTACAGGGTATATAATGGTAATGATTAAATACTCCAAAAACATGGTTTTTACATGGCAAGCAACGAGCATTATGAGCTGTTAAAGGCTGGGCTTACTGATGGAGAATCCAAAGTCTATCTTTCATTAAGTGAACTGGGAAGCAGTACAGTTGGCCCTGTAGTAAAGAAATCAAGAGTTGCTTACTCAAATGTATACGATATTCTGAACCGACTAATAGAAAAGGGATTAGTAAGCTTCGTGATAAAAGGTAAAACGAAGTATTTCCAGGCTACGAGTCCTAAAAATTTACTTGACTATCTTGAAAAAAAAGAAAAAGACATTTTATCTCAGAAAGAAGAAATGAAAAAAATTCTTCCTAGTTTAGAGAAGCTTCAAGGCTCTCATACTGAACAAGAAGCAGAAGTTTTTCTCGGAGTTAAAGGACTAAAGGCAGGTTATGAAAAAATGATTAAAGAGAAAACAAAGAAGGATGAAATACTTTACTTCTACTTGCATGAGAAAGAGCATTCGGAGAAAGCTGACTTGTTTTATCATAGTTTACAGAACATATCTAAGAAAGTTAAAATGAGGGGCTTAGCGAATAAAGAATACAAAAACTCATGGTTTGCTAAAAAATCAAAATTTTTGAATGTTAGATTTGTGGACTTTCCTCTTCCAGGAAATATTGACATCATTGGTGGCATGGTTCTCCTTGTATCTTGGAAACCAGAAACCATTGGTGTTCTCATAAAGTCAGAGAACATCGCAAAAAACTTAAGAGATTACTTTAACGAAGTTTGGAACAAGGCAAAGCAATAACTTAATAATCTAAGAACTCCAATCTTAGAAAATCTTAAAAACTCTTTCTTAATTGTTCAAGTATAAAAAACTTGAAAATGATTCCAAATAAAATATTTTTTACGAAAGGAGTTGGCAGACACAAAGAAAAACTTGCAAGTTTTGAAGCTGCTTTGCGAGATGCTGGTATAGAAAAATTTAATCTTGTTTATGTTTCTAGTATATTTCCTCCAAGTTCTAAAATAGTTCCGAAAGAAGAAGGATTGAAATATCTCGGCCCTGGAGAAATTGTTTACTGTGTTATGGCAAGAACCGAAACAAATGAACATAACAGATTAATTGTCTCTTCTATAGGCTGTGCAATTCCAAAAGAAGAAGGGCAATATGGTTATTTGTCGGAGCATCATGGTTATGGTGAAACGGAGAAAGTTGCGGGGGATTATGCAGAGGATTTAGCTGCAAGCATGTTAGCAACAACATTAGGGATTGAATTTGATTCGAATACTGCTTGGGACGAAAGGGAACAAATATACAAGATGTCGAACAAAATCCTTAGGACTAGGAATGTAACTCAATCTGCCGAAGGAAAAGACGGAGTATGGACGACCGTAATTGCTGCCGCTGTTCTTATTACGGACAAAAATCAATAATTTAATAAATCTGTTTTTCTAGTGCTATTCATGGAAAGAACTTATATTTCGGATTTAAAATCGGGAAAGGAAGTTTTGCTTAAAGGATGGGTTTTTGATTATCGTGTTCTGTCTAAAATGGCATTTATTGTTCTGAGGGACAAGAGTGGCTATGTTCAATGTATATCAAAAGATCCAAGTATCGTTAAACAGATTTCCGGATTGACTATGGAATCTGTTATCGAAATTGTTGGCAAAGTAAAAGATGCAAGTATCAAAGAACAAAATGCAAGAAAAGATATTGAAGTTGACGTTCTCAAAATGAGTTTGATTGCAAAAGCAGAACAGTTACCTATTCCCGTTAATGAAAAGGGAGTTACGACAGAATTTTCTACTAGGCTGGATTACAGATTTTTGGATATAAGAAAACCAAAGATTTGGGCGATATTCAAAGTAGAATCAACAATTATGAAGGCTTTTAGAGAGTTCATGGAAAAAGAGAAAGCTCTCGAAGCGATTTTTCCTTCTATAATTGGGTCGAGTTCTGAAGGTGGGACAGAATTGTACAGATTGAAATATTTTGAAAAGGATGCATATCTTTCTCAGAGTTGTCAGCTGTACAAACAAATGCTTGCATGTTCTTTTGAAAAAGTGTATACTCTATTTACAGTTTGGAGAGCAGAAAAACACAACACTATCAGACACTTGAATGAATCAAGACAGATAGACTTTGAGATGGCTTTTTCTGATGAATTTGGAGTAATGGATGTTCTTGGAAGAAGTGTTCAGTATGTTGTTAAAAAAGTTTTAGAAGAAAATTCAAAAGAATTGGAACTCTTAAACGTTAAACTAAAAGTTCCGAAGACAAAATATCTAACTTTTGAAGAGGCAAATAAACTTATCAAGAAAGCAGGAACACACACTGAAGAGACAGACCTAACACCTGATGGAGAAAGAAAACTTGAGGAGTTATTTCCAGATACAATTGTTTTTGTTCACGACTGGCCTTTGAAAGGAAAACCTTTTTACATTATGCCTAAGGGAAAAGATTTGAGCTGTGGTTTTGATGCTATTTACAAAGGAATGGAAATTGCTTCTGGAGGGCAAAGAGTTCATCTTCCTGAATTGCTTATTGAGAGATTAAAAGTTAAAGGATTAAATCCAAAAGATTTCAAATCATACACGGACAGCTTCAGATATGGAGCTCCTCCTCACGCAGGTTGGGCCATAGGGCTTGAAAGGATAACAATGTTAATTCTAGGAATTGAAAATATAAGAGAAGTTGTTTTGTTCCCACGAGACAGAACAAGACTGACTCCTTAAGGAAATGGAAGTTTTTGATAAAATAAAAAAGATTCTTGATGAAAAAGGTATAAAGTATTCTACTAAACATCACGAGTCGGTTTATACCTCAGAACAGGCTGCAGCAGTTAGGGGAGACTCATTGAAACAAGGGGCAAAAGCAATGATAGTAAAAACAGATAAAGAATTTGTCCTTGCTGTTCTTTCTGCAGAGAAGAAGATTGATTCTAAAAAACTAAAAAAAATCCTTCATTCTAAAAATACAAGTTTTGCAGATGTGGTAAAAGTAAAAAGTCTTGGATTGCAGCCAGGAAGTGTTCCTCCTTTCGGAAGCGTTATCGGTTTGAAAACTTACGTTGATAAAAGTTTATTGGAAAATGAAGAAATTTCTTTTAATGCTGGAAGTTTGACAGATTCTATCAAAATGCGATTGAAAGATTATCTTAGCGTTGAAAATCCCACCGTTGAAGACTTTAGTTAGTTTTTGAAAGATTTATATATAAATTATAAG
This sequence comes from Nanobdellota archaeon, assembly GCA_038045405.1. GTDB lineage: Archaea > Nanobdellota > Nanobdellia > Pacearchaeales > GW2011-AR1 > ASMP01. The sequence goes on from JBBSYF010000018.1 coordinate 28,044, forward strand.
TTATAAACTGTATAAAACTTATGGGTTACAAACAATTTATGGAGGAAACAAAATGACACCAAAAGAAGCGGAATTAAAATATGGAAAAGAAAGATTAGAGTTAATGGTAAAAACCGGATGGTTAGATGGGATAACTGTAACTTCTAACACGAAGGGAGAAATAGATGTTCCAGCGAGTGATTATGATAGAGCATATCGTGCATCGTTAGGTAAGAAAATACATCCAATGGAGTGGGATTAAACAAAAATGACAAAGGAAAAATTCATTTCAATTCAAGAAGCTATGAAGAGAGGCACGGGGAAAGTTTCTGTTCGTGGTTGGATTTCAAGAGAAAGAGGAAGCAATGAGTTCAAGTTTATTGTTTTGAGAGATTCAACAAATATCATTCAATGTGTTTTGAAGAAGGAGAAGTTCAAGAAGCAGTGGGATTCAATAGATAAACTTCAGATTGAAGCAAGCCTTGAGATTTCTGGAACAATCAAAGAAGATAAAAGAGCTCCAACAGGTTTTGAGATTCAAGCTGATGAAATAAATATTGTTGGAACAAGCGATCAATTTCCAATTAACAAAGATTTGAATGAAGAACTTCTTGGAGACAGAAGACACCTTTGGCTAAGGAGTAGGAAGATGACTGCGATTTTGAAAATAAGAGATACCGTTCTTGATGCTATGAGAGAACATTGGAGAAAAAAAGGATTTTACGAATATCACAGCCCCATTTTGATTGGAACTCCTGCAGAAGGGGGCAGTACTCTTTTCAAAGTCGATTACTTTGGGAAACCAATGTATCTGAGCCAGACTTGGCAACTACACGCAGAGCCTGCTATTTTTTCTTTAGAAAAAATTTTTACTATTCAACCAGCTTTTAGAGCAGAAAAGAGTAAGACTTCAAGACACATAACTGAATTATGGATGGCAGAGATGGAAGCTGCATGGGAAGATTTTGATTATGTTCAAGACGATGCTGAAGAACTGATTAAACATATCGTCTCTAGAGTTTTAACAGAAAGAAAATCAGAGTTGGAAATAATTGGAAGAGATTGGAAAAAACTTGAAGCAACAGTGAAGAAGAAATTTCCTAGAATCACTTATGATGATGCATTAAAACTACTGAAAGAAAAAAAGAAAATAAACATTGCTTGGGGAAAAGATTTACGAACAATTGAAGAAGATAGACTTTCAGAACTTTACGATACACCAATTCTTGTAAGACATTATCCTAAAATTGTTAAAGCTTTTTACATGAAAGAAGTTGAAGGAAGAACAAAAGGGAAAGAAGTTGTTTATGGGTTTGATATGATTGCTCCTGAAGGTTATGGGGAACTTGTTGGAGGCTCGCAAAGAGAAGAAGATATTGAAAAGATAAAAGCTAATTTGAAAGCACAAGGCGAAGATCCTAGCAAATATGATTTCTATTTAGATACGAGACGTTATGGTTCAGTTCCTCACGGCGGTTTCGGCATGGGTGTAGAAAGAGTTATTTCATGGATCTGTGGATTAGAAACAATAAAAGATGCAATTGCTTTCCCTAGAACAATGACGAGATATAGTCCTTAGACAAAACCGATTAATAAAAACTAATAAAGATTTCCACAGTGTGCGAGACCGTGACATATGTCACCCCCTTTTAACATACTTTTATCGAGGACAGACAGTTTATAACAAAAGTTTAGGAGAAATTCAACTCTTCTCATAGAATACTAATCAAATTGTTGTTTATCAACGATAAAAACCTTTAATTTTTATAATAAATCTACCCAGTGACATATGTCATGAACCTACACATAAAGATTTCCACAGAAATCTTTAAAAACCTCCAGAACACTAAGATTTATCAAAAAAGAGGATTTCAAATGAAGAAAAATAAAGAAGATACAGAAGACGAAATTGAAGAGTCTGAAGACGAAGACGCTGAGGATGACCTAAACAGCGATAGTGAAGACGCCGACTGGTAATTGTTGGTTTATTTCTTTTTGTTTTATTTTTTACTAAAAGGATTTTTGTAAATTAATTTTGAAAGGAAAAACTTTGCACAACTCTTAAAAACCCTGGATTTTTTCCCAGTTAATGAAGATAGGGAGCATTGAACTTAAATGGTTGGGACATTCTGGATTTTTGATAGTGAACAAGAAAATAATCTACATTGATCCTTATAACATAAAAGAAGGGCTGGAAAAAGCAGACATAATTCTTATAACTCACAGCCATTATGACCACTGTAGCCTTCCCGATTTAGAAAAAATCATTAAAGATGGAACAAGAATTGTTGCTCCGGCAGACTGTCAAAGTACCATAGCAAAGATTGATACTCATGTTAAAATAGAACTTATAGAACCTGGACAAGAGTTAGAATTTGGAGATGTTAAACTTTATGCGCTTCCAGCTTACAACATTGACAAGCATTTTCATCCTAAAAATGAGCAATGGGTTGGTTACATCATAAAATTGGATGGGGTTGTTATCTACCATGCGGGAGACACGGACGTTATTCCAGAAATGCAAAAACTAACAGGCTACAAACAGCAGGGAAAAGAGTTTGTCGCTTTGCTTCCTATTGGCGGAAGGTTCACAATGAGTGTCGAAGAAGCGGCGGAAGCTGCAAAAATAATAAAACCTACTCTTGCAATTCCAATGCATTGGGGAAGTATTGTTGGAAGCGAAGATGATGCTAAAGAGTTTGTTGAACTTTGCAAAGATGAAAAAATTAAAGCAATGATTTTGGAAAAAGAATAAAACGCTCGCCTTACGGCTCGGATTAACCTAATTTTGAATAAAATAACTGTTTAATCATTAACTTTATTTTTTATATTAAAATTTTTTTAACAATTTTCAATTGAAAATTGGTCGTCCAAAAGTAGTTTTGTAGAAACAAAATATTTTTAAAGAAGGAGTTGTTCACTCTCTTATTAAATTAATTTATTCTTTCGGGGGATCGAGTAAATTAATTGAGTGTGTGCTATTTCTTTGGTGATAGTTGGAAGTGTGTTAACTATTTAAACTTTTCCGAAAAAGTTTGGAAGTTTAAGGAAAGATACGCGAAAAACTATGACGTTTGCATCGCAAACGTTGTCGGGATACAGTTGAAAGGAGGTATAAAAAAGAAAAAATGGTATTAAATTTTGCGCAAGAAGCGATAAAGAACTCAGAAACTCACAGCATCAACTTTGACGAACTTAAAGCTGGAAAGGCTAACATCAAGGTTTTCGGAGCTGGAGGTTGTGGCTGTAACATGATAACTTGGCTTTACAACAAAGGAATCAATGGAGCAACTGTTTACGGATGTAACACTGATGCTTTACACCTTAGCGTTACAAAAGCTGATGATAAGATCCTTATTGGTAAGGAACTTACAAGGGGATTGGGTGCTGGTGGTAAGCCACAAGTTGGAAGGGAAGCTGCAAAAGAGGCAATCGTTGAATTGAAGAAGGCTGTTTCAGGTGCAGACATGGTATTTGTTCTAACAGGAATGGGTGGTGGAACAGGAACAGGTGCTGCTCCAGTAATTGCTCAAATGGCAAAGGAAACTGGTGCTGTTGTTATTGGTGTTGTTACAATGCCCTTCGAAGCTGAAAAGGCAAGAATTGACAAAGCTGAATTCGGGTTACAGGAACTTAGAGAAGTTACTGATACCTGTATTGTTTTAGATAACAACAGACTTGTAGATATTGCTGGACAACTTCCAATTGAACAGGCATTTGCAGTTGCAAATGAACTTGTTTCTACAATGATTAAAGGAATTGTTGAGACGATTACACTTCCAAGTTTGATCAACCTTGACTATGCTGACGTTTCTGCTATTATGAAGAACGGTGGTGTTGCTGTTATCGGTATTGGTGAAGCAGACACACAAGATCGTGTAAATGAAGCTGTAAAGCAGGCCCTAACTCATCCTCTACTTGACGTGGATTATAAGGGAGCTACTGGAGCTTTGATACACATCACTTGTGGTCCAGACTTAAAGTTGGAAGAATTCGACCAAATCGGAAGAATTGTTTCTGACAATTTGAGTGCTGAAGCAAACGTGATAATTGGAGCAAGAATTAGCAAAGAATTCCAAGGAAAGGTAAGAGTTATTACAATAATGACTGGAGTTAAATCTCCGTACGTTCTTGGAAGAGAGGTAGAAGACTACAAACAACCTATGTCTAGAGAAGTTTCTGACTTAGGAATTCAGGTTTGGAGGTAGTTAGAAGTAATCACTGGTGAAAAAGAGTTTTTATTTTTGATGCCCCTCTCGCCCGAAAGGGCGAGGCGGGTGACTTCTTTTTTTATTTTTTGAGATTTTTTCTGAATTAAAATTAATATGTT
>JBBSYF010000019.1:0-4677 GCA_038045405.1 Nanobdellota archaeon
TGATTCTTCATAAACACGATATTGGCAGAACGTTTAAGGTTTCTAAAATAAAAAACGAGTTTGCAACTTACAAGCACAAGTGTCAAAAATGTGACTATAACAAGGCACAAGTCATTGACATGGGAATTTCTTACTCAGATGAAGATAATCTGATTTTTTTGAAATGTGGAAAATGCGGTTGGTCAGAAAGAGTTGGAAAGAAGACAAGTTAAATTTAAGGTTTATCTATATTCTCGCCAAGTATGCTGACATTTCACACACTTGAAGAACTTTGTTTCTGCTTCATCTGTTGACCTTGTCTGTAACGTCCAGAAGTATGCTTTTTTGTGTCCACATTTTTCGCAGGACTTCTCTAAATCTATAATAGGATAGACTTCGGTATCTTTGTCAGAGATTACATTGACTCTTCTTTTCTCTTCTATCTTTTCAGATATTTTTAATTTAGACTTATTCTTGGTAGAATACTTACATCTAGGGCAAACATCTCTTTTACCCTTTTGAACAAGAGCAGCACCACACTTTGGACAGAATTCCATTTTGATTTATTTAGTTTTGTACGAGTTCGTTTAAATAGCTTTTTGTTACAGTTTCTTAATTAGTTCTCAACACAAAAGCCCCTTTCAGTTTGGGATTTCTTCCAGTCGAAAAATACAAGCTTTATCCAACCGGCGTAAGGAGCTAACTTGAAGCTTGCCTTTCCAACCAACTGTTCTTCAGTTATTTCTTTTTCGAATGGTAGTTGGCCATTGTTGTTATCACCCATAGTTGAAAAGACTCTTGAACCATCGGTTTTTTCTTTGATGGAGATTATTCGGTGAATTATTGGGTTTGTTAATTCAGCTTGGAAGATTATTATATCTCCGACTTCTATCTTTTCAGGATTTGCTCTTGTTATAAGAAGAATATCTCCTTTATTGAAGCCTTTTCTTAAAGGGAAGTCAGAGAATTCTGTTTGATTTATTCTAATATTTTCGTATTTTATTTCATGCTTTTGAAACCAATCGTTGAAGTTAGAAAGAATATTCCCTTCATGGTACATTGAGCAAGATTCGACAATTGCCAAAGGTAATGCAGTTCCAGTTACAAGACTCATTAAAGGAAAAAATACGAATTTTATGATAACAAAAAGAAAAACAATTGAGAAAATCCATCCTTTGAAGCTGTTATCTTTCCATAAAAGAAACCAAAACTTTTTGAAAAAATCACCAAAATTCCTTCCTTCCTCAACCATAATCAAAAACAGCTTCTAGAAGTTTTTAAAATGTTGGATTGCATTTTTTTATATAAATGCTTTTAAAGTTCATTATTTAATTTAAGGAATGACAGACAGGGATAAAACCAAGATGGCTGTAATCGCAGGAGCTTCTTATGCCTTGAAGTTTCAAGAAAGAAACCCCGGAGCTTCCGAATCTCAAATTATGAATCACGTTTCAAGTAATTTGGGAAGAATAATTAGCGATATTGAAGAAGAGAACTGAAAATTCTCATTAAAACTATAAAATGTTAGACTTAATGTCAAGATTCAATGCGAACGTCAATTTGGGTGGTAAAACGAATTCCATTTTTGAAACATGTATCTGTTGTGGAAAACTTACTGACGTTAGAAGAGACACATCTGTAGATGTGAGGGCTTGCTACGTTGAAGGGGCTGGGCAATTGGCTACGGATTGCTACGAAAGGATTTATGGTCCCTCCCCGATAAGAAAGCTTATGGACGGCTCTTCTTAACAATTTTTACTTAATACTCCTTTTCTAACTGACTCTTTTGAATGTAAATATTCAAACATAGAAATCTTTAAATAGTGTATATTTGTTGTGTATACATAAAGTATATCTCCACTCTTTTCAACCGGCCGTGTCGCGAGACACGGTTATACTCAACAAAAAGAAAAAAGACGAAAACAAAACAAAAAATGGCCGACATATTTGATAACACAATAATTTGCAACAAATGCGATGCGAAAATGAAATCTGCACAGGTAAGCAAAAATGGATTTATTTTAAGAGCTGTAGCTTGCCCGGAGTGTAAGTCAGTAATTATACACCCTTCTGATGAACAAGAGTACAACAAATTCATAGAATTGAAAAATAGAGATTTTAGAGTTAAGATGAGGGTTGTGGGAAATAGTTACACAGTATCAATTCCAAAAGAAATTGTTTCATTCATTAGAGAACAGGAAAAGATAATGGACGACATGGTAAGACTTTGCTTTGAAGATTTCGGAAGATTGAGTTTAAACTTCGGAAAGATGAACAGCCCATTAGATAATGAGATCAAAAAAGAAAATCTTTCAAACTTAAACGAAATAAGAAGGAGGAAAATAAACTAAAATGGCTCCAACAGAGAAAAAAGAAATTCAATTGAAAGTTGTTGAAGCACAGCAAGATGATGCTTACAAAGGCATTGCTCGTATTGACGGTGAAGTAATGAGAGAACTTGGAATAAGAAGAGGAGATGTAATAATCATTAAAGGAAATAGAGAAACTGTTGCCGTTGCAGATAGAGCATATCCTGCTGATGTTGGGGAAGGAATAATTAGAATTGATGGAATCATGAGAAGAAATTCTAAATCAGGTATTGGGGAGATGGTTAAAATTTCTAAAGCAGAAATTAAGGAAGCAAAAAAAGTAATGATTGCTCCTGCACAGAAGAATATAATGGTACAAGCAGAGCCTGAAGGTTTACGAAGAGGTTTGCTTGGAAGAACTGTCGTTAAAGGAGACATTGTCGTTCTTGGCGGTGTTCAACGAAGGAAAGATATTTTGTCTGACGAATTTCCACCAGAATTTGGAGATATGTTAGGAGACATGCTTGGGAATTTGGGAAATATGGGCTTTGGACAACTTGGTGGTGGAGGATTCACACAAATTAAATTCTTAGTAATTAACACAAGTCCAAATCAACCTGTTGTAATCACAGAAAATACTGAAGTTACTCTAAATCCTAAGGCTGTTGAAATAACAGAAGAAAGTATTCCCGAAATTACTTATGAAGACATTGGGGGTTTGAGCGAAGAAATAAGAAAGATAAGAGAGATGGTAGAAATTCCACTGAAGCACCCAGAAATATTTGAAAGACTTGGTGTTGAACCCCCAAAAGGAGTTCTGTTACACGGGCCTCCAGGCACGGGAAAAACCTTACTTGCAAAAGCAGTTGCAACTGAGACAGAAGCAAATTTTATTCTTTTAAATGGGCCCGAAATAATGTCAAAATTCTACGGAGAATCTGAAAAAAAGATAAGAGACATATTTGAAGAAGCTGAAAAAACTGCACCGGCAATTATATTCATAGATGAGATTGATGCGATAGCCCCTAAAAGAGAAGAAGTTACTGGAGAAGTTGAGCGAAGAGTTGTTTCACAACTTTTGACGATGATGGATGGTTTGAAATCAAGAGGAAAAGTTGTTGTTATTGGAGCGACAAATAGAGTAAACTCTCTTGATTCTGCTTTGCGAAGACCGGGAAGATTCGACAGGGAAATAGAAGTAGGAGTTCCAGGAAAAGAAGGAAGACTTTCAATTTTGAAAATACACTCAAGAGGAATGCCTTTTACAAAAGATGTTAATTTAGATGCAATTGCTTCTGTAACTCACGGATTTGTTGGGGCAGATTTAGAATCTCTTTGTAAAGAAGCCGCAATGGGTGTTTTGAGAAAACTTCTTCCAAAAATGAAACTTGATGCAGAAGAACAAATCTCAAAAGAAGTTCTAGAACAATTAATAATCAAACACGAAGATTTTATGGATGCCCTTAAAGTTGTGCGTCCTTCAGCTATGAGGGAAGTTCTCGTTGAAACGCCGAATATTAATTGGAGTGACGTCGGTGGTTTGGACAAAGTAAGGGAAGAACTTAAAGAGTCTGTTGAATGGCCTTTGAAACATCCTGAACTTTTCAAGAGGATGGGTATAAGGCCTTCGAGGGGAATTTTACTTTACGGCCCTCCCGGAACAGGAAAAACACTTCTTGCGAAAGCAGTTGCAAAAGAATCTGAAGCTAATTTTATTAACGTTAAAGGTCCGAGTTTGATGAGTATGTGGGTTGGTAAGTCGGAAGAAGGAATGAGAAAAATATTCGAGAGAGCAAGACAAGTAAGTCCCTGTGTTATATTCTTTGATGAAGTTGATTCACTCGCAGGAAAAAGAGGAATGGATTCCGGCACAAAAGTTACTGAAAGGGTTCTTAACCAAATGCTTGCCGAAATGGATGGACTAGAAGGACTGAATGACGTTATTGTTATTGGAGCGACAAATAGACCGGACATGCTTGATACTGCATTGTTAAGACCTGGAAGATTTGACAGAATCTTGCTTGTAGGTGCACCAGAGGAAGATGGAAGACTACAAATTTTGAAGATTCACACAAAGAATATGCCTCTTGGAGATGGAAAGAAATCACTGACTGAAAAGGAAAGAGAAGATTTCTTGAAAGGTATTGCTAAGCTATCTATTGGTTATACTGGTGCTGACTTGGAAGCTCTTGCAAGAGAATCAGCGATGATTGCATTAAGAGAAAGCAAAGAAGCAAAATTCGTTAAACTAGAACATTTTGAAGAAGCTCTGAAAAAAATTAAACCAAGTGTAAGCAAACCTCTGATAGATGTTTACAAAAAGATAGAAGAAAACTTCTTGAAATCAGCAAAGACTGCTCTTCCTTCTGAAGGTTCTTACTTAGGGTAA
>JBBSYF010000019.1:4777-7145 GCA_038045405.1 Nanobdellota archaeon
CTTCTTGAAATCAGCAAAGACTGCTCTTCCTTCTGAAGGTTCTTACTTAGGGTAAGTTTAAATAACCTGTTCTAAAACAAATTTTATGACAAAACCTATTGAAAGAATGTTCGATACTGAAGTGGTGGCATTTCTAGCAGGACATATTGATAATCCTTGCTTCACTATAGTCAATGGCAGAAAGGAGACTATTAGAGACTTTTATTTGAGAGAAGCGGAAAGAGTTTTGCCTCAACTAACAAACCCTTATGCAATAGAATTGTTGCAGTCAAAAATTAGAGAATACAGAAATTAAACCAAGTGTAAGCAACCTTTGATAGATGTTTACAAAAAGATAGAAGAAAACTTCTTGAAATCTGCAAAGACTGCTCTTCCTTTTGAAGGTTCTTACTTAGGGTAATTTTTCTTTTGGATAAGTTTAAAAAGCGTTATTATATAAAATTTTATGACAAACGATCAACGAAGAAAAATAATTGTAGCAGATGATGAGAAATTCATGAGACGACTTACTAGCCAGATTCTCGGGCAAGAATTTCCTGAATTTGAACTAGAGTTTTTAGAAGATGGAAATTCCTTAGAAGCAAAGTTAAATGAGGGTATTGCAAGCGTTAGGTTAATTGTTACAGACAATGAAATGCCAGGTGTTCATGGTAGTGAATTAATCAGAAGATATGCTCCCAAACTTAAAGAAAGAAAGATCCCCTTTGTGCTTCTTTATGGCGGAGATGAAAGCATAGGACAACAGGCAGTTAAGAATGGAGCATTCGGATATGTTCTAAAACCACACATTGTGTCTCCTCTTGTAGACTTGGTGAATAGAGCATTAATACACCCGGATTATCAAATCTAACTTTAAAGACTCGTCACAGTAACCTTTCCTTTTTCTATAAGAATTGTTTGTTCTGCCTGAGAAACCTTTGTTCCCTGGGCCTCGACGAGTTGTGTGAACTGATGTATAATTCCGTTTGATTCAAGTTCACGTAAACCGAACAAAGCTTTTGTGCCCAAAGCTTTTACAATCCAACGAGAACAAAAAGGAAGAGTTTCATATTCTTTTTGTATAAAAGTTAGAACCTCTCTTGCAATTGGGCTCCTCGTATTTCTTTCTTCAACTAGTTCATAGATTCCGGAAGGAGCACCGTCATGAACCTTTCCATTACCGTTCGTGGTGAAGGGTTCTATTGCGTATATTCCTTCTTTAAATTTTGAAGATCCATTGTTGTCAATATTGGGAACTGTATCTCCTGCATGAAGATTGTATTTCTCTATTGAATGCCCCGAGAGATTTGTTACCGGAGAGAAGCCGTGAGATTCAATTGTATTTTGAATTACTTTTCCAACTTCGCTTAATCTTACTTCAATACCTTTTGATTTTACTAAACTCAATGCTTTCTCCAAAGCTTCTTCACTGGCTTTGATTAGTTTTTTATTTTCCTCATTGTTTTCCAAGTCAAGAGAAAAAGCAGTATCTGCAACAAATCCCCCAATGTGAACGCCGAGGTCAACTTTTAACAAACCGTGGGCTAGAGTTTTATCATCGTGACTTGGAGTATAGTGTGCTGCAATATTGTCAATGCTTAAGTTTACTGGAAATGCCGGTTTTCCTCCAAGCTCGACAATCTTTGATTCGATTTTTTCTGCTATTTCAAGCAAAGGAACTCCTTTCTTCACGATTGTTCTTGCATAAACTTTTGTTTGCGAAGCTATTTGTCCTGCCTTGATTGTTTTTGAAATGTCTTGTTGATTCATTTTTTAAAAAGATGAATGCGGTTTTTAAGTATTCCCACTCACCCTAAACTAAAACTTTAATGTAAACAGCTTATTCAAGTTAACAATTTATGGACTTCAGACGAGCGAGGCAAGCCGACGTCAATCAAAGTTTGCCGTAAGCGAGTGATACTATGATTTATGTCTAAGTCTTCTTGATTTAGGAATAAAATTTCCTATCTTATCTTCCGAGGCTTTTCCGCAACCGAGGAAATCGTCTTTATATTTCATCACAAGGAAATCTCTTTTTCCCGTTTGGATAGGTAAGTCTTGTCCCATCATCCATTCTTCTAATTGTTTTTCGTTTTCAAGTTCGAATATGTTTTTCTTTATCTGATTTTTGAGAATTTGAGTTCCTTCAATACTGAGTTTGATTTTATCATGAATTATTTTTGCAAAGTAAATACCTGTTCTTTCAATCATAACTGCTCTTTCCAAGTTTTTTATATCTTTTTCAGAAAAGTCGCCAGAGAAGAGGAAGAGTCTTTCTTCTCCAGTCCGTAGGATTAAACCATGTATTTTTTCTATTCCGAACTGTTCGTTAAGCTTATTTACAACTTCACGTTTTTCTTGTTCGTTTAATATTTTTATGTAACTCATT
>JBBSYF010000020.1:0-30846 GCA_038045405.1 Nanobdellota archaeon
ATGGTTCGACATAGGAACTCCTGAAGATCTAGAGAGAGCAAGAAGAGAATTCTAACATTTCATACAACTTTTTATAAAAAGAAATGCGCCGTCCGAGAATCGAACTCGGGTCACCTCGTCTTTGCAGATGTTCTTTGTAGACTGGAATCATAGATTCCGTCAACGTACGCCGAAGCGTCGTCATCCGTGGCAACGAGATATTCTACCATTAAACCAACAGCGCCTATTTTAACACAGTTCTGGACGTTTTTAAAATTTTAGAATGCCGAAAGATAGTTCAAGATTGTGGCAAAACTAACCCAAAGAAGATAAGGAACAAGGAGATATGCCGAAGTTTTGTTTACCTGGTAAGAATAGATAATCATTAACAATATTGAAATCCAAAGAAGTATTATCTCATAAAATGCAAACAAAGGATTTTGCATTTTGAAGTAGAACAAAGTCCAGAAAGCGTTTAAGATTAAGTTTATTCCAAAGACAATAATTGCTTTTTTATTGCTTTTTTTGTTCTTGTTAAGAATTACAAGATAAAGAGAGACTGCTATGAGGAAAAAAAGAATATTCCATGCGATGGGAAAAACCCAATTTGGAGGGGTTATGCTTGGTTTTATTGAGAGATACCACGAAGAATCCACAGATGATGTTGTAAAAAGGCTTCCTAGAAATGCAATCCCATATACTAAAATAAAGCTAATAATCAGAATTTTCCAATTAATTTTACTTTTACTCCTTTTCATTACATCCACGGCGAGGATACCCAAACTTTTAAGTTTTGGGAGGAATCGCCGTCCTCAAAATTTAATTGCTTTGAATTTCTAGAAAGGCTAGGGTTAGATTCTAGCCCTCCCGAAACTAAACTAAACTTAGCATGAGCTATAGGAGATAAAAAATGGACTTGAAATCTAGAAAGCATAGCTTTGGACAAAATGCTTTCCACTTCGTGTGGAAATGCAAGTATGCTAGAGACCCCATGAAGTTCTATGGAGTTAGAATGGATTGTGAATTCTTTATCAGAAAAGTTGCTTATCGTGAAGGATGTAAAATTTATGAACTTCACGTCGCTGTTGACCACATCCATCTCTTCGTTGAGTTGCCTCCAACGATGAGCATTAGCAAAGCTCTTCAACTTTTCAAAGGTTACAGTGCTTTCTGTTTGTTGCAAAAACATCCTTGGCTGAGAAACTATTTCCAAAAAGGACATTTCTGGAGTCCCGGAAAATTCTTTCGCAGCGTCGGAAACACAACTACTGAAGCCGTTGCTCACTACATTAACTCTTCTCAACCTTGGATTGATTTGTGATTGCATTTTATTTGTTTTAATACCTCGCCCTTTAGGGCGGGGTTATTTATTTTTTAGTTAGTCTATTCTGGTTTAACAAGTTTACTCTAGAAAGTTTTATAAACTATGGCTCCTATAGCTGCTATAGAGTTAAGATGAAAACCACAACTATTCAATTAAGCAATGAAATAAAAGATAAAATTTCTTCTTTTGGAATGAAAGGAGAGAGTTATGATACTATTCTTAAAAGGATTTATGACATGGCTGTTAAAGAACAATTAAGAAGTTTCCTTATGTCGAGTGAAGGATTCATTCCAATTGAACAAGCTATAAAAGAGGCTGAAAAGAAATGGCCAAGGTCGAAATAATTAGTTCTTTATCTACAGAGGTTCAGAAAAAATTCAAGGGAGAATCGGTTGAAATTTTCAAGTTCATGCGTATCTTAGAAGAAAGCCCACATAAAGGAAAGCTTGTTGGACAGGTCGGGGGAGTTGTGATAAAAGAACTAAAATACAAAAGTTTTAGATTTTATTTTATTACAGACGGGCATAGATTAAAAGTTATTGATGAATCGTCTTTAGTTGATTTACTAATAAAATTTGTTAGGATGTCTGATAAAAAAGACCAACAAAAGACTATTAATGAAATTAGAAAAATACTAACTTATTTTGGTCCTGAAGGTTTTTCTAAGAAGTGATTAGTGGCCTATGAAGGAATCGGACCTTCGCCTCATCGGTGTAAACGACGTGTTCTGCCATTAGACTAATAGGCCGTACTAAAATTATACTTAAAGAGGGCTTTTAAGTTTTGCGACTTCGTCCTGTTTCATAAAATTTATAAGTAATCTAGAGATACAATTTAAGTGGGATTGTACAATACAGTAATGTTTAGGAAAGACCTGCCCCGTAGTTTTAGATGGGATTGGCTTAAGTTCAGAATGGATGATGAGATGAGAGAAAAATACAAACGTTCTAAGATTGGCATTACTGATGGACAGATTAGGTCTCGTGAACAATATTTTTGTAAAAACGCTAGCGTGTTTGATGTTGCTGGTAAGAAAATAGCGTGGGGAGACGTGGCTCCTTTAGATGTAAAAATGATGGAGGGCGTTTACTATATACTCTCCGAGTATAAGTCTTTCTGGCACGTGCCTGAAAAAGGAACTAAGGAATGGAGTTTCAGAAGCAAAGACCCAAATTCAAAGTCTCGTTTTCAAGATTTGTTGCCCGAGTTCGAGCCGACAGTGTTCAAGCCTTCATACGTGAGAAGAAATGCAATTGCAAGAATTATTGACGGTGAAATTCAGACAAGCGGAAGGTTAATCTCAAGGCATTACCAGTAGTAATCTGTAATATTCCTCAGCCTTCGCAAACTTTATAAGTATATTACGCTATTTTTCAACATGAAGCCCGAGAAAAAGTCCCACAAAGACGAATCTTCTAACGATATGCAAGAAATTCCTGGAATGCAACTAGATAATAATTACAATTCTAAGAAGTCAGTAATGCCAGAAACTTCAAACGAAGCCCAAAAGGAACTTGAAAAAACGAAAAAAGATTTAGAAAAAATAAAATCATTTATTGTAAAGAAATATCCTTTCACTCAAGCAATAGGAATTTTAAGTCCACAGTCAACGAAATTCTTTATTGAAGAAGAATTCGGGGAAGAAGTTGGAAAAGAACAGTTGCATAGCCTTGAAAAGAAAGTTCATCTTTACATGATTGTTCCCGAAGACAAATTTAAGGAAATTCCAAAGATAAGAAAGGAAATTGTTGCAGAGATTGACAAAACAAAACAGAATGTTTGGGTTTATGTAAAAACTCCTGTTGACGTATGGGAGTCTTGCCTTGATAGTAAATTCGACCTTGTGAATTTTGTTGCATTGTCTTTTCCGCTTCATGATACCGGAATTCTCGCATCATTAAGAGTTGCTGCAATTCACAAAGCTCTTGTTCTTCAAAAGTTTGACAAGTATATTGTTTCTTACGTTATTGCAGGAAGTCTTGTTAGGGGAGATGTAACAAAAGACTCTGATGTGGATGTGTTTATTGTCATTAATGACACTGACGTTAAAAGGATGCCAAGGCTTGAACTTAAAGAAAGACTTAGAAGTATGATTGTCGGACAGTATGCGTCTGAAGCAATAGCACTTGCAGGTGTAAAGAAAAATATTCTTAATGTTCAGGTTTACCTTTTAACCGATTTCTGGGAATCTGTTAAGGATGCACACCCTGTAATTTTTACATTCATTAGAGATGGAGTTCCATTGTACGACAAAGGAACATTTTTGCCTTGGAAAGCTTTGTTGAAGATGGGAAAATTGAAACCAAGTCCAGAAGCAATTGATATGTTCATGTCGATGGGTGATAAAACTGTAAAGAGAGCAAAGGCAACCCTTCTTGATATTCTCGTTCATGATATCTACTGGGGTGTTATGACTCCAAGCCAAGCACTTCTGATGCTTTATGGTTTACCTCCCCCAACGCCAAAACAAACCGTTTCTGAGATGAAAAGAATCTTTGTTGATAAAGAAAAAATGTTGGAAAAGAAATATCTTGATATCCTTGAGAAGATAGTTGGTATTTACAAAGACTTTGAACACGAAAAAATAAAAGAAATTTCTGGAACAAAACTTGATGAGTTGATAGCTGGAACAGAAAGTTATCTTAAAAGACTGAGCGAATTGAGAAAACAAATAGAAAAGAAAGCCCATGAGCAAACTATAGAGCAAATCTACAAAGATGTTTTCACTCTTTTGGAAGCTATCCTCGGTAAAAAGCCGCAGACACAAACTATATCTGAATTTGAAAGTAACCTTGTTAAAAAAGGAAAGTTTACATACCAACACCTTAGAATTTTGAATGAAATAGTTAGTGCAAGAGCAGAGTTTAAGAAAGGAAAGCTTAACGCACAGAAAGTTGATGATGCAAGGAAGAACGCTGCGATTTTGATTGGAGATTTAGTAGAGTACTCTCAAAGAAGCGACTTGATGGAAATGGAAAAAAGTAGAATGAGAATAAAATATAGAAAAACAGGTAAGGAAATGGGGGCAGAAATTCTCCACTTTGACGGAGCATCCTTCTTGTTTAGGGAAAATAGCATCAAAAAAATAACTGATAAAATTGAAGATTCTAGTATGAAAGAAGTTTCAGAATATGCTGAAAAACAAAAATCAAAGAAAGGTGTTGAAATAAAACCAAGAATTTTTGAATTGATAAGAAAAGAACTTGGTGATTTTGAGATTGTTCTTTAGTTAAGCTATTTTTTATCTAATCTCTTTTAAAGTTTATTCCTTTTGTGTGTTCTCTAAATATTTTTTTTAGTTCTCTTCGAACAGGTTTAATGGAATCAACTTCTACACCATTACGCAGTAAGAATGATTTCGGGTCTAAGATGTAGGCGTGCATTTCATCTTCAAATCTGGAAGGGTGGTATTTCCATTTATCAACTACAAGATTCCTTATTTCACTTCTTTTTTCGGGATTTACTCTGCTCAAAGCTTCTAAGACTCTTGATTGATATTCAGTACTAGTATAAAACAATCCGTGAGCAACTTCGTGTCTTAAAGTTCTTTCCATTATTTTAGGGCCATCTTCTTTGGTCGTTCCCATTATTGACGATTTTTTCCCTCTTCTATTTTCAAATAATCCAAGTAGTCTTTTTTCTTTTTTGGACAATGGGTCAAATTTTCCGTCGTAGAAAGGCTCTAAAAATTCGGAAGGAACGTTAAATCCTCCCCAGTCTGTGTAATAGGTAAATTTATTTCTGTCTTTTTTCCATGGGGAATTGTTCACGTACCACTTCTTGTATTCCTTAAAGGTAAATACTTTACCCCTAAATTCTGGAGATTCGTAATGCTCTCCAAATCTTAAAAAAGTTGAAGCCATTGAAAAGTGTGTTTCGAATATGAGATTAAAAATATCTGGTGTTATTTCTTCAAGTTGCATGGATGAAAGTTCTTATTTTCATATATAAATATTTCTGTAGCAACGTTTAAAAACCAATTTCTCAATTAATGGATATGGCAAGCGTTAAGGGTAAAGTTGTACAATTTAGAAGGGGAAGAAAAACGATGACTGAGAAGCATTTTTTATTAGACTTTGGTGCGAAGAACAGAGAAGATGCAACAAAATTAGTTGGAAAATCTGTTGAGTGGAAATCACCAGCAGGAAAAATAATTAGAGGAAAAATTGCCGGTCCACACGGAAACAAAGGATTAGTTCGTGCTATTTTTGAAATAGGCTTGCCGGGACAAGCAGTAACAACCGAAGTGGAGATGAAATGAGTTCACAATTAGAAGCAGACATTGAAGTGTTGAGAACGGCATGCCGATATGTAACTAATTGTCCTTTGCTATCACATCGTTCTGGGGCTGAAATCGAAGATGTTGGGGAAAGATATGACACTATTTGTTCTACTGATAGAAGATATGACTGTCCTCAATTTATTTTAATGGGAGCGAGAGAATAAAATGGCATTAAGAAAACTTGGCGGGCGTCAAAGGGAATCACGAAGAAGTAAATTAATCTCTTTGCTTGGAGAAAGAGTTACTTTAAATGTAAGTCATCCCGAATTATTAAGTCCCATCGCATTAGAGGGTGTCCTTGTAAAAAAAAGTTCAGACGCACCATATACTCTTCGAGGAACAGAAGCAAAGATTCCTTTAACTTATGCTATAATAAACCCTGCTGATAAAATTATCGATGTAGATCTTTCCGAATGTGCTTTTGCAGGACACTTCATTTATGGATATCGTGAGAGTCAAAGGAGGGCTTTAGCTTAAAATGGCATTAAGAAAAGCATCAGCATATTCTAAGATGAAAGTTGTTCCTTTTACGAGGATAAGTAAGCAGAAAAGTAAGTCTTACATAAAAACAGTTCCTCCACAAAGTATTGTTAAGTTTACTATGGGTTCTGAGAAGCTTTATAGGGAAGGAAAGTTCCCTCACGAGCTTACAGTTGTTGCAGCCGAGAGTGCTCAAATACGACATAATGCTCTTGAGGCTTGTAGGCAGTATCTGAACAAAAGACTTGACGTAGTTCTTGCAGGACAGTATCTTTTTAGAGTTGTTCCATTCCCCCATCATATTCAAAGAGAGAACAAGATGTTGACTGGAGCTGGAGCAGACAGAATGTCATCTGGAATGCAATTATCATACGGAAAACCTATGGGGAAGGCAGCACTTGTTAAAAATGGAACAAAAGTGTTCTTCTTTGCCGTTCCAAATGAAAAGGCAATCGCCCTTGCTAGAGACGCCTTTGCAAAAGTAAGACCTAAACTTCCTTGTAGAACAAGAGTTCTTTACCAGGTCAAAAAGAAAGTAGCAGTTCCTAATACTGCTTAAGACTGTTTCTAAATAATGGTTTACCGACGATGTTAACACCTGTCTTTAGTATGCTTATTCTGTTACCTTTTAAGAGAGACTACACAATAGAAACATTTAAATACTAGTTATTTGTGGAGATTATATGACAAACGGACAATCACAGGGAAGACAACTTCCTGACTTCATGAAATACCAATATGGTGCATTAGCTGGAAGATTGGCACAATCTGAAGAGAGTGGAAGATATGCTCCTAGTGCTCTTGAGATGCTTGCAGGTTCAAAAGGATTAAACCTTGGAGAAGAAGCTCAAGGATTTATTAGGGGAACAAATGCTTCTGAAGACGGAATCAAAACTGCTATAGGAATCTATGCTAAAAAGTTCCAAGAGAAGAGAGGAGAGTACAAACCTGTTGAATTGGCTTCATGGTATTCTAATGTTTTATCAAGTATTAGCCCTGAAGATGCTAAAAAAATCACCGGAAAACTAGCTGAATATGACGAAACACTTTCTGATATAAACAAGAAATACATCGCTGCAGACCATTTGCTTAGTGGTGTAAACAAAGGAATCAAATTTGATGATGAAAAAATTGCTCAAGCTAAAAAGATTAAAGAAAAATACCAATTAGTTCTTGAAGTCCTAGGAATTCTTGATAACTACACATTCGAAGACTTGAGAACAGATGCAGTTAAAACTGCAAGAAAAACCGAATTAAACGGTTTGGCTTCTAGACTTTAAGGAAAAGTAAAATGAGAAGAGATTTAACTCAACTGATGAGTGAAGGACATGCTAACATATCATTTGCAGATGGATTTACAACAATGTTTGACGACGGGGATAGGGCTGACCCTTCTGGAATTTGTTACGGCCGCTTCTGTTTAGGTGAAAACTTTGATTATGCACTTCCTTGCAATGTTCGAGAATTGGTAGTGTTGGATGATATTTATGTTAGAAAGCTAAAGCCAAAAAAACCAAAATCAAGGAGAGTTGCGTAAAATGACTTCCCAATCTAATTTCAAAGATTATTCTTTAAGAATGGTTGATTCTTTGTACGCTCATATGATGGCTAGCGAAGCTATTGATTCTTTTAGAGAAGCTGATGAAATAGAAGCTGACGGAATAAAAGATGGCGAACCCTATCTTGTTCAAAAAGCCGAAGAAAGAAGGTACGTCGCATTAGAACTTATGGCTTGTGCTTTTGGTCCCACTTTTTCACCACACAATAGGAGATTGCATATACACTAAAATGACGGAAGCTAAAAGACTGCAATTAACAATTGATGGAAGAAAAACAGAAGTGACAATTGACGTAAAACCAACCGGATTTGAATCAGCAGTTTTTTGTGCTCCTTTTGATGCGGCACTATCTGCAGTTAAAAAATATAGCCAAGAAGTAATTTCATTGGCTCAAAATGCTCAAATAAGAATTCAAGAAGGAAAAGATGCTAACGTTTCAAAAGTGGGAAATTTCACAAGAGAAGGGGTTCTCTACTTCCCCCAAGATAAACCTAAACTGGTGAGATATTCTCCAATTTTACACTCATTTAAAGAAGCAACAGAATTGAGCAGAAGAAACGGAGCCTTTTATCCGTCACAAAGTCAAATTGAATCTGCATTGACAGATTCAACCGATTTCCCTAAAAGTAAGACGGAAATTCCAACAAACAGATTTGATTCTGATGCGTTGGCTGTGTGGGCTTTTGGCGGAGAAGATCAAGCGAGGTTGTATGGAGAATTTCTGAAGAACGCAGGATTAGACGCTATGCTTGTCAGAGAAACGAAGTCTAGTTATGTTCTTTCTCAAAGAAACTCTTTTGCAAGACAAGTATGGTTTAGCAGCATTGAAGGTAAATCATGTATTGACGGCACGCTTTCAAGTCTTTATTCTCCTAATTGGGTGCGTGGGGTGAGAGAAATAAAATGACAAACACAATTGTACAAGAAAGATTTTATCACGAAATGCAGTATCAATACGGCAACGGAAGAACTTTTGGAAGCTTACAAGATAGACTTGCTGATATTAGATTTGACTCTGCCTTTTCTAGCGAAGATAAAAGACGAGAGTATGATGCTGAATCTGAACAAATCACCGAACAAATGAATTATATTCCCGAACCAAAAAGCTTACTTGGATTAATTGCCTTTGAATTTGGAAAGTTTATTGGTTAAATTCCATTCAGGAAAAAATAGAAATCTTGCTCGCTGACGCTCGCTTTAATTTTAAATTGGTAAAATAAAGTTTATGAGAATAAGCCATTTTTATGAAACGTTTAGAAATTAGCTTAGACTTTTTTATTCAATCAATTATTCAATCAAATCTTTTACAAGATTTGCCATTACATCTAAGAATTCTTCAGCACGTTCTTGCCATGCATCGATCTCAATTCCTTTAAGATTTTTTATTTCACCGTGATTGATTTTTTTATGAAGTGTAAGAATATCACGGAACCAAACAACATACTTCATGTTTAACTTTCCAGCGTTTACGAAAACTTCTTTTAAATCTCCAGAGATATGTTCTGGCGAAGCGGGAGAAACATTTGCAGCAATCAATGCCGCGTGTGATGAATCTACCATACTCCAGAACAATCCATCAATAGCGCTAAGTTCTGCTAATTTGCTTCTTGCAATATGTTGAGGTGCACGTTGTAAAGCGGAATAAATTGCCTCAGGAGTTGATTTTATTTTTCCTTTGATAAGAAGAGCTTTTAATGGATTGAAGAATCCAGCCATGTCAATCATAGGTTCTCCATATCTCAAGATATTAATCACAACAGGATCGCCACGCATTAAATCTTCCCACCATGTGCTTAACTTTACAGTGTTAATGTGAAGCGAGCTTTGATAGGGGTTTGCCTTGATTAACTTTTCGAGTTCTTCTCTATACCATGCAATTAACTCTTGGTCCCAATTAATACCTACATCGTCAATGATAATTATAATATCAATGTCTGAACCAGTTACAGTAGCTTGTTTTGCAGCCGAGCCGAAAAGAATGACAGACTTTACAACTTTGTCAAATTTCTTATAGACTTTTAGAGAAAAATCCATTGCTATTTCTGCTTCCTTCTTTAGCTGAAGCGTTGGTATGTTCTTTGGAATTTTATTCTTTTCAACAGGCTTCTGTTTTTTTTCGGGAGAAATTTTCTTTTTTGATTTCTTGCTCATTTTACCTCTCTTATATCCTACAATATATATTACTGAATATAGTTTTTAAATTTACTGAATTGACTTCTAAATAAAATTACAGTTCGTCACCGAATTCTTCCTTACTCTTTTCTTCAGGTTCTTCTTCAGGCAATTTTACAAAGCTGTCAATCGCATGGCATTTAGGACACTTTTCCGAAGCATCCTCTCCATACTCAATGTACCCACATTCGCATTCCCAAGCGTAATCTGCGTATGTCATTATGATGGATGATGATATCTCAGTTAGGTTTTAGAGAGACTTCTCTGAGAGCACTTTCTTACTTAAGACTTTGCTAGCACTTAGCACCTCTACTCCTACTAATTTGTCATTCTCATCAAAATCCAATATGATATTCTCGTTTAATTCTATAGTCTTTTTGATTTTCCCATCCTTTAAAGGACTCTCTATGTAAATATACGCTGCATCAACATCTTTATCGTATTCAAGTTTCATTTTAGTATAACTGTGATTATCTTTATATAATTTTCTGATTTAACGAATACAACTTTAAGAGTTTTATTCTTAATAGTGCCTACAGCCTCAATTTTTCCATCAAAAGATTTTTTGGTATAAGATGGAAAATCCAAAACATGTTTCACTTCCCATTCTTCTACTTCACGCCTTTTCATTCTCGTTTTAGCATGATTTGAATAAATAATTTTCATATTTTGTAAAGATTTATTCCATAGGGCGTCCAGACATTCTTCCGCCTTGTGCTCCCTGAGCGGTTCCTCCAAGTTCTGTTGGGAGGCGTGAAAATCCAGCACCAAAAGTTTCGTAGTTTATCTGTGGAAGCATTTGTCCGTAACCAGAGGAGTATCCTTGAACAAGCCCCGGGGCGTTGTTCCAGTAAGGAGCCATATTCATTGAATACAAAGGAGAGCCAACAGCCTCTAAAACTTCTTGGAAGGGTGGGGACCTGAAATGTTGCCACCAAGCTGAAGCTTCGATAATCTTTCTTGCATTAAAACCTTTTTCCCCTAATTTTTCCATAATTTCTTTTAAAGGGACATTTCCCATTCCCATTGGAAGCTCTGTGTGTTCGAACCCGAAGTTATCGGAAAGGTGAACGTGCTTGATGTAAGGCGCAACCGCTTCAGCTTCTTTGATTATGTCTTTTTCTTCATATCCGAACTTTCTTAACATATTTATGTGCCCGACATCCCATGTTGCTCCAATAAATTTCTCCGCTTGTTTTTTTGCTTCGTTCTCTGACATTCCATCTGCTATTGCTTTGTTAACAAACTGTTGTCTTGAAGCCACGACAATATCTCTTATGTCGTTTCCAGTGCTGAGAGCAAAACCAGCGGGGGGGTTTTCGATTACAAGAACGGGAGATTTGTCTTTGAATTTTTTATAAGTATCAAAGGCCGCGTTTCCATAAGTTTGAGAACTTTTTTCCACTGCAAACTCTTCTATTGGAATCCACATTTTTGGTTCAACTCTTTCAAGGTTTCTAATTAAATTGAACAATGCATCAGATTGTGTTTTAGGATCTAACGCTTTGCTTAACTCCATTTTTCCATTTTCTTTTGCTCCAAGAGTTTTTCCATACTCTTTTGAAGCTTCTTCGAGAAGTTTCTTTTCTTCTTGTGTACAATTTTGGTATGCTTTATCAAAAACACCCATCACACTTTTCGTTGCTTGGTCTGTATAAGTTGCCGCAGCGTGTATGTTTCTTACCTGATTCCATTGCTCAGGCGATAAATTTCTTATTTCATCTAAGGCTTCTTTTGAAATTGCTTCAGGATTTTGTTGAGCCACGGCCCAATTAATGTAAAGTCCTCTTGCTAAAGGGTCATCACCCATACCTTTAAGGATTTCATCTGCTCTTTGTCTGTTAAACTCAATCTGAGAAAGACTATTATCCCATTCAGTATTGTTAAGCATTCTAAGACTTTTTTCAGGAGTATAAATCTCTTTTTTTATTTTCTCTCCTCCAGGAAGAAATCTTTCTTCAACTTCTAGAGGTGCCATTCGTCCAGTATCACGATTAACAGCAATCATCTTTTGGTAGTTTCCTGCTTCTTTTGTTCTTTTATCTGGTGGAAGAAGCTGGCTTCCTTGAATACCCTCGGCCGAGTGGAAGTTTACAGGAATGTTTCCGTCAGGGTTCAAGTCATGACTTCTCATGAGAGTTTCCCTAACTTTCCTTTCTGCTAACATCCTATCATTCTCGCTAAATCCATTTTGAGTAAATCCGGCAACATCCATTACTGGACCGTGAAGAGAAATTTCAACTCCTGTGAGTTTTGCAAGTCTGTTAACCTCCTTCATATGCGGTTTAGGAATAGAATCAAAGATTTCGGCTGAAACTCCTTCAATTTCAATTTGTTTTACACCCATATTCAGCTTTGTTGAAACTTCTTGGAGAACATTTGCTGAACGAGGGTCAGTAGTAGCACCAAAACTTCCTGCAGACATATAATTGTTAGAAGAAGGCGCAAAACTTGAATACCCTCCTCTGTAGATTTCAGAAACTAAGTAGTCACCCTTTCCCATGAAAAGTATACGGGAATTTTGTTTAAATATATTACTCCTCGCTTTTACTTTGAACGACTCGGCTTGTACTTCTCGTATCTCAATTCATCTCTTTCAAGAGGATTTTTTCTTCCGGCTTTTTCAACTTCAAATCTGTCTACTCTCCATGCTTTTTCTGGATTTTGAGATGTTGATTTTGCTTCAGAAGATTGTGTGAAAAAAGTTTCTTGATTTGTTGGAGAAAAACTTTCTGACTTCCTTCCCATTTGGTTTGTATCAACTCTTTCTGATTCATGATAAATATGCTCTGAAGATCCCATGTACTTTGGCTCGTTTTTTTCCGCGTTCGAGGAAGCATACTTGAAATCGTCACTGCTTTCATCTTTTGAATCTGCTTCTCTGCCCTGACGAATACCCCCAACAAAAATGGGTCTTGGTGCTTCCCGAGCAACTCTTTCCAAAACTGGTGCTTTACCGTCGGAAGATTTTGGAAGTTGCATGAACTGATTGAATTCCATATTTCCGAAATTCATTTCCGCGTCTTCTTCCAAGTCTTCTTCTAGTTCTGATTCACCGAGTAAATTTTCTTTTTTTTCGTGTTTTTTCTGATTTTTAATTAAAGAGGCTATATCTGCGTCTATCTTTTCGTTTTTCTTGCTTTTAGCGACGGATTTACCTTTTAGAGTTTTCTTTTCATTTTTTTGCATGTTTAATGTAAGAAAGAGAAATATATAAAATTGCCGTTGAAAGAAAATCAAAGATTTTCAATCATTCGCCTGAAAGTCAAATGAAAGAGAAAGGTAATTAAAGAGAAAAGGCTTAATAATAAAGTGATAGGTGCTAAGAAGAACGGTGTTAATTTCTCATCAAAATCCAAAAAAGGGGGGAAAAATAAAAATGGCTAAGAAAAAAGCAGCAAAGAAGAAAAGAAGATAGAAGTTCTAGATTCTTTGTAGCTCTTGTTCGCTAAACTTTTATTTTTTCCTGTTATTTTTTCAGAAGATTTCTT
The DNA here is from genome assembly GCA_038045405.1 of Nanobdellota archaeon. Lineage (GTDB taxonomy): Archaea > Nanobdellota > Nanobdellia > Pacearchaeales > GW2011-AR1 > ASMP01. Next base: position 13,288 of record JBBSYF010000020.1, read on the forward strand.
TTTCTCTTTATGTTTTTGTGTTATATTCTAAATAAGATAAATGTATAAAAACCTTTTTTAGGTAGTTTTCTCATGGGAAAAGAAATTGAAAGAAAATTTTTGGTTAGAAATCTGCCGGGTAATTTGGGCGTTTTTCAAAGTGAAGAAATACTTCAAGGTTACATCCCTCATACCGATACTATTGAAGAAAGATTAAGATTGAAGGGAAATAGGTATTTCCATACCTTTAAATCAAAGGATAAAAAGACAGGGAAGAATCTGACACTGAAATTGGTGCGTATGAATTTGAAAAACTTTGGCCTTTAACGACGGCTAAACTTGAAAAAACCAGATTCAGGATTCCTTACGCCGGCAGGACTATAGAACTTGACATTTACTACGGCAAATTAACTGGACTAATCACTGCAGAAGTTGAATTTGATACTTTGGAACAACAAGTAAACTTTGTTCCTCCAAGTTGGTTCGGAGAAGATGTTACTGAAAATGAAAGATACAAGAATAGAAATCTCGCTGCAAAAGGCCTTCCCCACTAATTTTTTACTGTATTAAGTGTAGCTCGGCATTCCGTGGGCTTTCTTGTAAGTATCAAAAACTTTGAATGTTTGTTCTTGTGCATTTGTTTCTGCGAGTTTTCTTATATACTCTTTCTCTACATAATTGTCTGGGCGCAGTTTTATTTTTTCTTTTTTACCTTTTCCATTGCCTTGCATTCTCGGAGGCTCACCAGCTAATGCTCCAAATAAATTTGAGAAATATCCTGGTGCCTTTTCCGGAGTTTCTTTGTCTGCCTTTTTGCCCTCTTTTTTAGGAGTTTCAGTATCGTCATATCCTCCGAACAAAGCTTTGAAGGGGTTAGAATTATCTTCCTGCTTCATTGAAGAATTGGAATCTTCTTTTTCGTCGAGGAAAGAGTTTATTTCATCTTGAAGTTGTGCCATACTTTCTCCAGTGGAGCCTTCAATTAGCCTTAGAACGTCTCCAACGTCGGAAGAATCTAACTCTTCATTAAGTTTTTTTATCTCGTCTCCAGTAAGAACGTAAGATTTGAAAGAAATTTCTGCTCTGCCACCGAAAACATAATGGGACTGTTGACTTATTCTTTGAGGAATTCCGCGGAATCTGAAATCAACTAAGGTGCAACTGTAATAATCTTGTGTCGTTATCTTCTCAACATCTTTAGGGAAATTACCAGACATAACTTCATCATGAACTTTTATTTTTTTCTTTCCGAGAAGACTTAATTCTAAAATAATTGTATTAAAAGTTTTGACTAGTGCTGGTTCCCTTCCTTGTTCTTTCATTTCTAAGTCTTGTGCAGCTTTCAAATATGGCTTTGCCCATCGCGCGTACAATTTAAGAGAATTAACCTGGCTTCTAAGATAAGTCTTTTCAAGTTCGTATCTTTTTCTAAGTTCTTTTTCTGATTGTCCAAGCCAGTCATTAAACTCAAAGACTCTTGCACGAAGGATTCTTTTGACGACTTCATTAAGGTCAACTTTTTCTATTTCTTCAACAGTTTTAACAAAAAGGAAAGCACTAATCAGAGTTTGAAATCCGGCTTGTCCGAGTGCCATGGCCTTTATGCTTGAATTCCCCTTGTTCCAATCAACCTTGTCCATCCAAAGCTGTTTTAACGAGAGTATTGCTGCTTCCTTTTTATCTGTTTTAAGAGCATCGTAGGCGTCTAAGCGAATTCGAAACTCTTTAAGGTCATAAATTATGTTTAATACGCTCCTCATGACGGTGTTTACATCTCCAAGAATTTTTGCACCCTGTTGTTGCATAACTGTTGCTCTTTGTCCTAATTCTGCAAAATGTCCGGAGCCGGGAGATGATGAGAAGTTGTCTATTAACTTTTCAGTGTCAAGTCCGAAGTCTTTCATTAAATCGAGAATGAAGAAATAAACTGGTTCTAGAGTTTCTGAAGAAGAATCGTAGACAAAAGAATGAGTGGAAAGCGGTTTGTCTTTAATTTTATCCGAGTTGATTGCGCTAACTGAACCGAACTCTTTCAAGAGGTCATCGCCGTTTTCTGCGTAAAGTTTGGGGTTTACTTTTCCGATTATCTGTGCAATTGTGGCAACCATAGTAAGACTAACCGTCAACCCCCCTTTCAGATTCCATATTATCATAATAGCATTATGTGTTTAAAAAATGTTTCTTAATCTGTATCATCGAAAAAATCTTTTAAGAAATCCTCATCCTGTTCTTCCAAGAAATCTTCTTCCGAATCCTTCCCAGACATACAAGGGACAAGAAGCTGAAATATATAAACTTTTTCCCTTGTTTCCCTTAATAAAAAGAATTTATAAACTGTTTTTATCTTTTTGATAAATGAAGAGTACAAATGAATTTGTTCTTGACATGTTGGAAAAAAATAGAAAACCCCTGATTAAAATAATTACTGTCGCAACTATTGGTGCTCTCCTGACTGTAATAACACCATATGTTTATGGTAAACTTTTTGATTTAGCAATAATTCCGAACACAACTACAAATATCCTCTTTTCTTTGATATTTTTATGGTTGGTTTTAAGTCTACTTTCTAATTATATTTCAAATATGACTGGTTACATGGGAGAAGTCCTTGGAAGTAAGATGGGTAACGAAGCGGAGGCAGAAGCGTATTCTCATTTTTTGACACTTCCCATTTTGTTTCATAAGAAAGAACAGAAAGGTGAAATTTTACAAAAGATTGCTAGAGGTTCATATAGTTTACAAGACATAATATCTAGTGTTTCTGATGTTTTACCACAACTTTTGATGCTTGTGTTCTCTCTAATTGCAATGTTTATAATTAGGTGGGAATTAGCAGCCATTTTCGTGTTGGCCTTTTTAGCATATATTCTCTTTACCATAAAACTGATAAAACCAGAGATTAAGGCAAGAACAAAAGAACAAAAAGCATACGGTAAACAATATGGGAAAGTATATGACAAACTTTACAATGTTTTCCTTGTGAAAAATTTTGTTATGGAAGACAAAGAAAGAAAAATGTTTTTTGAAGCTTTAGTTGGAAAAATAATGCCTGTTGTAAGAGATGCTGCCAACAAATCAAGAAAAGTTTCTGTTACTCAAGGAATCATAAATAGTATTAGCTTTGTTGCTGTTCTTGGCGGCGCAATATTTTTCTTAAGAGAAGGGAAAATAACCCCCGGACAATTTGTTATGTTTTTTGGTTATATCAACCTTGCATTTAATCCATTAAGATTTTTTGGAAGCCTCTATAGAAAATATAGGAGAGCTAGCATAGCAATAAAGAGATTCCTAAAACTTCAAGCAATAGCCCCCGAAATGATGAAACATGGAAATAAGACTTTTAAGGATGTTAAAGGAGATATAAATTTTCAAAACGTTAGCTTTGGATATATAAAAGATAAATTTGTTCTAAAGGGAATTAGCCTCTCAATTAAATCTGGAGAAACTGTTGCTTTAGTGGGAAAAAGCGGAGTTGGTAAAACAACTCTTGCTGAATTGGTAATGGGATATTATCAACCAAACAAGGGAAAAATATTTTTGGATAAAACAGATATATCTGAGATTCAATTAAAATGGCTAAGAGACCAGATAGCAGTTGTTCCTCAAGATTTGAACTTGTTCAACGATACTCTTATCAATAATTTGAGGTATGCAAATCCGAAGGCAACTGAACAGCAGGTTATATTTGCTGCAAAGGCTGCTTCTGCCGACGAATTTATCAAAAAACTCCCAAAGGGATATTACACTAAAGTTGGTGAAGAAGGAATCAAACTTTCAATGGGTCAAAGACAAAGAATAGCTATTGCCATGGCTTTTCTAAAAAGTCCTAAAATATTAATTCTTGATGAGCCAACAGCATCACTTGATGCAGAATCTGAGAGAAAAGTTCAAGAAGGGATAAACAGACTTGTAAAAGGAAAAACCACATTTATTATTGCGCATAGATTTTCAACAGTACGGAATGCTGATAAAATTGTAGTTTTAGACAATGGTGGGATAGCTGAAATTGGAAACCACGCGGAGTTAATGAGAAAAAAAGGAATTTATTATGACCTTTATACTCTTCAAAAAGGATTAGATTAATCGACTTAATCACAACTAAATTTAAAAATAAAGTCAACTTCTGCCTTTGATGGGATTGTTCGGTTTCGGCGGTAAAAGCGGAGACGTTGTTGATCTTGCAGAGAGACATCGGCAAAAAAAGGAAAGAGAAGCCTCTGCTTCTGAATCTGACAAAAAGTCTGACACTAAACCCTTTTCATTCTTTGATTCGGAGGGGGATGCTGGTGAAGAGGCTTTAGACTCTTCTGAAGGTGGAAACTCTGAGGAAAGGAAAAGGAAGTTGGCAAAGCGTATTATTGACATGACAAATAAGCTTGATGATATCTCAAATAAGATTTATCATCTTCAGCAGAGAATAGAACTTCTTGAAAGGAAATCAAATATCAACCAATCTTAGAAAAGTTGAATAGATTTATTAATATCTTTTTCTTTTCTGATTTATGAATGTAAGATTGGAAACTCAAAGGCTTATTCTAAGAAAACCGAAGATTTCTGATTGGAAAGATATTGTTGATGGGTGTAAAGAAATAGATGTCACAAGGTATCTCACTGTTGTTCCACATCCTTATAAGAAAAAAGATGCTTTGTTTTGGATAAAAAAATCAATAAAGGAGTGGGGAAAGAAAGGCTATCCTTTCATTATTCAACTTAAATCAGAGAATAAAGTTATAGGTTGTATGGATATACACAGAATAGACTTTGATTCAGGGAAAGCCCTAACTGGTTCTTGGATTAACAAAAAATATTGGAGAAAAGGATATATTACTGAAGCTAAAATAGCTGTAAACAATTTTGCTTTTGATAAGTTAAAATTAAGAAAGTTGAATAGTGGTGTTTTTGTTGACAACGAAGCTTCTAATAAAACTCAACAAAGAATGGGGTACAAACTCGAAGGAGTGTTGAGAGAAGAAAGCAAATCTTTAGCAACTGGAAAAATCCATAATATAAACATATATGGACTTTTGAAGAGAGAATGGAAAAGAAATCTTCCAAAAGTTAAAAAAAGGTTAGATGAGAAGATAAAGAGGCTGGAGGCAATGAAAAAATGAACGACCCCGCCCTAAAGGGCGAGGTATCAAATAAATAAAATGCAATCACAAATCAATCCAAGGTTGAGAAGAGTTAATGTAGTGAGCAACGGCTTCAGTAGTTGTGTTTCCGACGCTGCGAAAGAATTTTCCGGGACTCCAGAAATGTCCTTTTTGGAAATAGTTTCTCAGCCAAGGATGTTTTTGCAACAAACAGAAAGCACTGTAGCCTTTGAAAAGCTGGAGGGCTTTGCTGATGCTCATCGTTGGGGGCAATTCAACGAAGAGATGGATGTGGTTAACAGCGACGTGAAGTTCATAAATTTTGCACCCTTCACGATAAGCAACTTTTCTGATAAAGAACTCGCAGTCCATTCTAACTCCGTAGAATTTCATAGGGTCTCTGGCATATTTGCATTTCCACACGAAGTGAAAAGCATTTTGTCCAAAGCTATGCTTTCTAGATTTCAAATCCATTTTTTATCTCCAGAACATAGTTCTAACTATATTCGATTTATTTCTGGAGGGCTAGAATCTAACCCTAGCCTTTCTAGAAATTCAAACCAATTAAATTTTGAGGACGGCGATTCCTCCCAAAACTTAAAAGTTTGGGTATCCTCGCCGGAGATGTAATGAACCTCTTCAGAAAAGCTTATAAAGTTAAACGTACTTTAATCTCCAACATGCTCCCTAGTGATCCCACGGGGTCGCTAGACGCTTTTTTTTCTGGGAAAATTTGGAGGACTTTTTATGAATGATTTGAATGGCACTCTTGTTTTTTTAGATGGTGGATTTTTGTCTAAATTAAACAAACATTTCGGTAACGGGAAGTACATAAAATACAATCTTGTCAAATTCGCTAAAAATCTGGCTCAGAAACAAAAATTATTTTGTAAGCACATTTTTTATTACAATGCCCCTCCTTTTCAAGAAACTTCTCCTACCTCCGAACAAAGGAGAAAAAGAGAGGGCTATGACAAGTTCGTAAAAGCTTTGTTAAAAAATAAAGAAATTACTGTAAGGGAAGGGAGGTTACAAAGGTTAAAAATTATTGAGACTTTTTCGTATAAGCAAAAAGGTGTAGACACCCTCGTGACTATAGACTTAAGTCACATAAAGGAAGATTTTCCTAATATAGACAAGATAATACTTGTGGCTTGTGACACTGATTTCTGTCCGGTGGTTGATGATATAAAAAAGAGGGGAATAAAGGTTATACTCTATACTTATTTTGATAGAATTCGGGATACTCCATTTTCTCGGGCAAACCATTTAATATCCTGCTGTTCTAATTGTTATCAGTTAAAAAAGCAGGACTTTGAGGAGTGTACAGATGACAATTAAAAACCTTGAAAAAAAGGCACGAGCATATGCTTTGAAGAACGCGATTGCGTATGAAGGCGTGGCGCGAATGGGGAGCGTTATTTCTGCTTTGTTTAACGAAGGGTTGAAACCAGAAGAAGTAAAGAAATATTCTAAAGAGATAAGTGAGATTATACTGAAAGTGAATAACCTTCCTCTTGAAGAACAAAAAAAAGAATTTGAAAAGATGGAAAATGTTGTACATGAAAGAGAAGCTCGTGAAGGTTTGCCAGAACTTCCAGGGGCGAAGAAAGGAAAAGTTATAATGAGATTTGCGCCAAGCCCATCCGGACCGATGCACGTCGGACATGCTTTTACTGCACCTTTATCTTACCTGTTTGTGAAAGAGTATGGGGGAACATTTTATGTTAGAATTGAAGACACAAATCCAGAAAACATTTATCCTCCAGCTTATGAGATGATTAAAAAAGAGTCAGAATGGCTTTTCCCTGGAGATTTCTTGAAAGTTATAATTCAATCAGATAGAATGAAATTGTATTATGAGTATGCAGAGAAATTCATAAAGAAAAAAGCTGCATATATTTGCACTTGTACTTCTGAGAAATTCAAGGAATTTGTTGATAAAAAAGTTAATTGTCCCTGCAGAAAACTTTCTGTAAAGGAAAACTTAGAAAAATGGAAAAAAATGTTGGATAAGAAAGGTTTCAATGAGGGAGAAGCGGTTTTGAGATTTAAATCGGATATGAAAGATAAGAATCCTGCGATGAGGGATTTCCCACTTGCAAGAATAAATTTGACAAAGCACCCTAAACAAGCAAACAAATATCGTGTTTGGCCTCTTATGAACCTGGCCGTTACTGTGGATGATATAGAACTTGGAATGACTCACGTTATTAGAGCAAAGGACCACAGAGATAATGCAGAGAGACAGAAAAAAATGTATGAATCTTTAGGACTAGGAAAGAAATTCCCTTGGACTAGTTTCTTAGGAAGAGTTAAATTTAAAGATATGGATTTATCCGCTACCCAAATGAGAAAGGATATTGAAGCTGGAAAGTATTCTGGATGGGATGATGAAAGACTTCCAACAATTGCTTCTTTAAAAAAACAGGGCTATAAACCATCAGCTTTTTGGAAATTCGCTGAAAGAATTGGATTATCTGAAAATGATAAAGTGATGGACAAAAAAGAATACTTCATGCTTCTTGATAGCTTTAACAAATAGTGAACTCAAACATAAAAACATTTTTAAAGAGTATTTTGTTATATGGAATATGAAAAGAGGACGCATGAACAAAAAAGGACTTGATGCAATTGTGACTACCATCATAATAATCCTATTAGCTCTTGTGGCTATTGGAATTATTTGGGCAGTCTTAAGGAATGTTGTTCAGCAGGGTGCTGACCAAGTTGACAATAATGCTAAGTGCATTTCTGTTGACTTAGAAGCTGTTAGTGTTGTGCCTGTTGTTGGCCAAAGCGGAAACTATTCCGTTACCCTAAGAAGAGCGGCTGGCGGAGAAGCAATTGGAGGAGTTAAGGTAAACATCTTCAATGCAACTGCTAACAGTGGCGTTTCTGATTTCAGTGTGACCCTTGCCCCACTTGACACAAAGACACAAATTGTTGTCGGTGTTACTGGAGCAAACAAGATTGAGTACACTGCTTTCTTCACCGATGCTTCGGGAAACGAACAAGCTTGCTCTCAGACTGGAACATTCAGCTTTTAACTTTTTATTTTTATTATAACTTTTTCTGATTTTTTTACTTGGTAGCTTGGGCTGGGTTTGGCGATTTTGTCAAAACCCGTGCTAAACGGCTTTGCGTCAAAAGTAATTTATCCTCGGTTTTACTTTAATTTGTTATAAACGGTTTCTGCAGATCCCAAGTACAAAAGAACCTTTTGTTTCACTTTTTTTCCTTTTCTTTCTGACTCTACAACATAATAATATACTTTCTTTTTCCTCCTATTTGCTCGGATAAACATAAAATATATATGAGCACTACATTAATAAATATTTCTATGATTTTATATAGCATAAAGGACTATATAAAAGAATAAGTAATGTGAACACTACTTTAGGGTTATGAGGGTGATAAATAGGGCATTTAGGAGACTTGTTCCTAAATTGAGAGAAAAAGGATTCTATAAAAGTCAAGAAAAAAGATCCATTAAATGGAAAAACTATAATCTCTCACAAATTAATGAAGTTAAAATCTTAGATAAAATAACCTCTCTTGTTGATTTTTCTAAGTTGAGGGAAACCAAGTCTTTTGGCAGACCTTTGACCAATCCAAAAGACTTATCTAAAGCAATTCTCGTCGCAGAATTGCTTAGTTTGCCAGAAAGGCAAGCTCAAGGATGGATAAACCTTCTTGCGTCAAAAGTAGGCATAACTTCCTTTTTAGATGATAGAACAATCGGGAGAGCATATAATCGATTGGAAGTTTTACAAATTCTAAAGCAAGTTTTTGAACAAACAAAAACTTGCGATGGTGTTTTGTCTGGGGACGGAACTGGAATAGAAACAACAAGAAAACAAAATTATGAAACTGAAAAGAAGAAGACTGAAAATTATCTTGTTTCAATTGTTGATTCAAGAGAAATTGTTCAAGCTTTTGAAATGAACAATAAAGAATGCCCTGCAATGCATTCTTTAATCTTAAGCGTCAAAGGAGATATTTTATGCCTCGACGCAGGTTTTGTCGATAGAGAATTAACAAAAAAGATTTCAGAATTAGGAATGAAACCATTTATTTTTCCAAAGAAAAATTTGAATTTGAATGGAAGTATTTATTGGAAAGCGATGTTTTTAGATTTGTTTTATAAAACTCAAGAATGGCTTAGAATTTACCATCAAAGAAGTCACGCGGAAAGTTTTCATTCTTCGTTTAAGAGAAAGAATAAACCATTAATGAAATTCAATTCTTTTTCTAAACTCGTGCAGTTAACTGCACGAATAATTATTCACAATTTGCGAAAACAAGAATATTATTCTAGGATGTGAAGGGGACTTTTGACGCAAAGCCGTGCTAAACTAAAACTTTAAAAACTTCTCTTTCTCTGATTTTATCATGACAGCCAGAAGTAAAAGCCGAGGTTATCGGCACATGTTTTACTGAATATTTTTCTAGCTGTGCTTCTTTTGGTTCTTCTTTTCGAGATTTCAACGATGTTTCGAGTAAGGTTTTTATACGTTCTTTGAGTGATAAATTAAACAATGGCGGTTGTAGTTCAATGGTAGAATGCGCGGTTGTGGTCCGTGAGACGAGAGTTCGATTCTCTCCTTCCGCCCCTATCAATAGTGTTCGATACCCTTAGTCTTCAAAGGGTGATAATCGAATAAAAGTGTTCGGGTTTGGTTTTTAGAAAAGTTTAAAATTGCGTGAAACTTAAGAGACTTATGAACCAAATAACAAAAAATGTGGAAAAATTTTACGAAAGCATAAACCATACTCCAAACCACAGATATAAATCATGGGAACATTGTTATAATTTTTTTAAATATGTTAAAGATAAGGAACTAAGTGAAAAAGAGCTTGATTTAGCACAACTTCATTTAGCATTTTATCTTGCAAGCTGGGGAATGTATAGGGGCTCAAGTTTTATTTTACAAAAAGATTACACCATCTTCAAGGGAATTGTTGAAGAGATACTCTTAAAAAAATATTCTCTTTTATGGAGCATAGAAGAAAATTTAGATAAAAAGGAGCAGTTGAGTAGTCTTTTTATTATTCTTTATGATAAAATTGAAAATAAATTAAAAATTGATAGAAGCTCTGTTAAAAATCATCCTGACTTTGAAGGAATAGACAAAGCATACTTAAAAGACAGAGAAGAAATATCCCATACACTAATCACTAAAATTCTTTTGGGAACAATGGGTTGTATCCCTGCTTACGATAGATTTTTTAAAGAGGGATTAGAAATCGAAAATATCCAAAAAAAGTTTAATTCCAAAAAGTCTTTTATTCAAATGATTGATTTCTATATAAAAAATAAAGAAGAGTTGGATAAATTAAAAGAAAAAATTAAAGGTTATCCATTAATGAAAATTCTGGATATGTATTTTTGGGTTGCGGGATATGAAAAGTTAAGTGTTGCAAAGAAAAAATGAAAACCAACTTATTATTTCTTTGCTCAGCTAATATGGACAGAAGCCCTTGTGCAGAAGCATTATTTGAAAATAGTTTGGAATTTGAAGCAAAATCTGCGGGATTATCGGAATTAACAGAAAACCCGGTAACCAATAAAGCAATAGATTGGGCAGATATTATCTTAGTTATGGATGAAAGAAATGAGGGACATAAATCAATTTTATTAGAGAAGTTTCCTAAAGCAAAAAATAAAGATATTAGAATCTTAAACATTTCAAATGAATTCTCTAGGTACGATAAAGAGTTAGAAAGGCTATTAAGGGTTATTTTAGAGAAAGAGGGAATTGAGGTTTAGAAAACCTTAAATTCTTGACATTTTTTGAAAACAAATGGAACCAGAAACGGAGGAAACCTTTGAGAAGAGAAAAAAATTTTTAGGGCATATCTCTTACGAGCTGAAGAATATGCGGGAGTGTTATTTTATATTAAAATCTAGCAATCCCGGACCTATAATTGAGGTAGCTCCAAATCTCTTAATAGTAGCATTTTCCACACATGCTAGAAATCTAATAGAGTTTTTTAAAAAAGAGCCTGATCGAAAAGATGAAAGAAGTGATCCTGCACGAGCCGTGCATTATGCTCCAAATTTAACTGCCGAGGAAGCTAAAAAAATATGCCCTGAGATTGACGATTGGTATAAAGCACTTTGTAACCATCTTTCTCATTTAGATTATTCTAGGAACGAAGATACAAGCTCTCCATTTAAAATTGCTTATCCTATTTATAGTGCATTAAAGAAAATATTAATCCAATTCAAGAAATATATAGAACCCCAATACAAGAGTAGTCAGCTCATGGAATTAATTAAAGTTATGGAGCAGGAATAACCGGAATGATAAAACTTAAAAACTTCTTCTTCTAACCATTACCATGACAAAATCAGCTGTTAACTATCGGCACAGAGCCAAATAAAGATTTTAATAGCTTGGCTTCTAATTATAAATTAATAAGGCAGATTGGTGCTAACCCGATGTATGTTCAACTGGTTACTCCTTCCGCCCTCAAAGAGGAGGAAAAATGAAAATACTATTTGTATGCAAACAGAATAGGTTTAGAAGCCAGATAGCAGAGCAATTTTTCAAGAAATATAATAAGAACAAGAAAATCTCTGCGCAAAGCGGAGGTTTAATAAGGGGCTCCTATCCTTTGTATGAACCAGAGGTCAACACTGTAAAACTTTTTGGAATAAACATAGATAAAGTACCAGAGTCCATTTCTGTTGATTTGATAAAAAAGAAGATTGATTTAGTTGTAATAACTGCATGGGACATTCCTAAAGATATTTTTATGATTGATGGAAAATACTGGCAAAAAGTCATAAAATGGGAAATAAAAGATGATTATACTGGAAACATTGAGAATATAAAGAGAATCATAGGGGAAATAGAAGTAAATATCAAAAATTTAATTAAAGAATTGGATGAAGAAAATGACAACTAACCCGATGTATGTTCAACTGGTTACTCCTTCCGCCCTGATTCAAAAGAGGATAAAATGAAAAGAATACTTTTTATTTGTAAGTACAATGCTTTTCGAAGCAGGATTGCTGAGGAATACTTCAATAAAATCAATACTAACCCGAAGATAAAAGCTTACAGTAGGGGATTTATTCCGGGAGCAGATGCTGACAGTATCCAAAAAAGAATGGCCCAATCTCTTCTAGGGGTAAGTATTTCTAAAAGGAAACCTATTGGGATGAATGTTGAAGATTTGAAGAGCGCAGACTTAATTGTTGTCTCTGCAGACGATGTTCCTAAGATAATGTTCAACTATCCCTACGTTAACTTGAAGAAAAAAATGATATTCTGGAAGATAAAAGATGAACAGTATGGTAAGAAAGAGAATATAAATAAAATAATCCTTGAAATAAGAAGAAGAGTTGAACAGCTCAATAAAAAGTTGGAGAAAGAAAAATGACAGTTAATACAGATGCGGTTAAAGGATTCAAAGATTTCTCAGGTGAAGAAGCTATTAAGCGTGAGGAAATAAGAAAGATACTAGTTGAGACTTTCGAAGCTTATGGCTTTGAGCCAGCCGAGACCCCGATAGTAGAGCAAGAAGAATTTGTTAGGGGCGAGAATGCGAGTGACGAGGCTGTTTCAGATATCTTCAGGCTTAAGGATAAAGGGGAAAGAAAGCTTGCGCTTAGGTATGAACTAACATTCCAACTGAAGAGATTAATGCAAAATAGAAAACTTCCTTACAAAAGATTTCAAATAGGAGAAGTTTTCAGAGACGAACCTGTAGCAGGAAATAGATTTAGACAGTTCACACAGTGTGATGTTGACATCATCGGCTCAACAATTAAAGAGGATGCGGAAATCTTGGCCGTAACAAATGAGGTATTTTCAAAGATAGGAATTAAACCGATAATTTTAATTAATAATCGCGGTTTGTTAAATGAAATCTTAGATGACAATGGAGTTAAAGAGAAAGATAAACTGCAAGTTCTTAGAGAAATTGACAAATATGGAAAAATTTCTGACAAAGAGATTAAAGACAATCTAAAAAAACTCAAGGCGGAAAATGTTTTTGATTCATTGAGTAAAGGAGAAAAGTATTTCTCACAATTCCAAGGATATAAAGAAATTATAAGCTTGATGGAATACTGCAAGGCTTACGGTGTAAAAGTTGAGTTTTCTCCAACAGTTATTCGTGGGTTGAGTTACTACAACAGAAATGTGTTCGAGGTTAAAGCAGAAGGGATTAAAGAAACAATTACTGCCGGCGGAAGTTATATGTTCAATGGAGTTCAGTGCACAGGTATTTCTTTCGGACTTGCAAGATTAGGATTAATCTCAAAAATGAAGTCAGAAAAAGAAAAATACCTTGTAATCTCTCTCGAACAAGACAAAGAAGCAATAAAAGTTGCGGGAAAGCTGAGAGAGAAAGGGAAAAATGTTTCTGTTTATTACGGAAAGCCTTCAAAGGCTCTTGAGTTTGCGAATGCGTACGAAATACAAAAAGTAATCTTTGTCGGGGAGAAAGAAGTTAAGGCCAAAAAGTTTAATGTTAAGGATATGAGGACGGGGAAAGAGTCTGAATTATAGCTTAGTTAGGAAAAATATATAAATAAGTAATCCTAAGGTATTACTATGAAAACCATTAGTATTAAACTTCCAGAGGATGAAGCTAATGAATTAGAACAATTCATAAAAAGAAAGAATTATACTTCTAAGTCTGAATTTATAAGGAATTTGATAATTGAAAAATTGGATAGAACTAGAAAAGAGAAGATAGGTTGGATGCTTTTAGCTGAAAAGTCTATGAATAAGATTTGGGATAATAAAAAAGATGATGAGGTTTGGAACAATTTATGATTGAACAAGGCGATTTGCTTCTTGTGCCATTTCCTTTTTCAGACCAGTCGGGCAGAAAAAAGCGACCAGTTATAGTTTTGAGCAATAACAAATTTAACGAACACTCTGAGGACATAATTGTTGTAGGGGTTACTTCTAATGTTTCTAAAGACAAATACACTCTGAATCTAGAAAACAAAGACTTAGATGAAGGAAAATTATCTGTAAAATGTATTATTAAAGTTGAGAATATCCTTAGGCTAGATAGGTATTTAGTGATTAAAAAAATAGGAAAGACCAAAAAAGAAAAGTTAACAGAAGTGATTAAAATTCTTAATGAGATTTTTAATCCTTAATTTCTAGATCTCAGTTCAACATACTTCCCCTTATCAAACTGTCTTCTGTAAGTTCTCTCAATTACCTTTACAATAAGTAAGGTTAAGAACACCATGACGGATGCGGGAAACATCCACATTAAAAGAATATCAATAAGTTTTTCAGTATCGTATCTATCTAAGATATAAAACCCTGAAACTAAAATAAATAAAAACGTAGCGATAAGCTCTCCATCGATTTCTCTTTCGAATAACCTCTTTAACATAGATGTAAAAAGTGAAAAGTGTTTAAAAAGTTTGGGATAGCAAATCTTATAAAACTTATTCAAAAATCATTGAACTTCAACTTCCATTTTCCAGCTATGGTCCTCTCCAGAGAAATTTGCTCCAGTAACCTTCAGAGGTTTTTTGAAAAGAGGGCAGTCTAAGACAAAAGATTCAAACTCCCCGCCTTCTCCTGCTGGATGAATCTTATATTTTTTGTGTAACTCGCGAACGTCTTCAATGAACTTGTCGTCGATTTCTCTACCAAGCCAAGAGGCTCCAAGTGGGTATGCTGAAACTCCGGTTATAATAACTCGAAATTTGTTTTTTATCAACTCGTTCAAATATTCAAATTCATCTTTATGCCAAAGAGGATTCATACAGGTGATTTTTAAATTATCACAAATTTTTTTGATTCGCGAAGATTGATAATCAGAATGTAGAGCACCAGTAACAATTCCTTGAATTCTGTATTTTTTGATAGCACTTTTAATTACGTCTTCCAAGTCTTTGAGTTCGTCTTCTTTAACACCTTTAGTTTTTTTGATTAATAAGGGTAAACCCATAACTTCGGCCTGTTTTTCCGTCTTCGATATGGAAGGCGTGTGAAACATATAACTGTCTGAATTTTCTGAATGAATTGTGATGAGACATACTATCTCGTTGCCTTCCTTCTTAACCAGGTAGGCGGCCATTGCAGAGTCCTTTCCTCCAGAGAATAGAATACCAAGCTTCATACTGAGAATATGTCGTTGAGGTTTTTAAGGTATTTTGTGGTGTTATAGACACTATCTAATGTATAGTATAAGAAGTAGATAATAGAGATTGTGAAATTTATTTAAATCGCGTTCACAACTTTTCATAATGTTGAAGGTTGTTAGAGATTACTTCGAAGAAGCTGAATCTGTTAGAACAGCCTACTTAGAGTTAAGAGAAAGAAATCCTAACCATATATACATCCGATTTGCTACGTTTGACGAAGATGGAACAGTTACTGTTAACCCGGATTTTTTGAAAACTTTTGAGCCAAAGGATTGGCCCAGAGGCGTCGATAAAGGACTTTTGTACAGAATACGCACGTTAGTAAATGTCAAAGAGGCTTTGCAAGAGACAACGAGAAGAGTTGCTTAGGTTACACAATAATATAATCTTCAGAATGTAATTATAATTATAAAGTAAATTTAATAAAAAGTTGTATGCCCGGAGTGTTGGAAGATTATTCTAATGAAGTCGAAACTCTTGTGAATTTATACAAACAACTAAGAGAAAGAAGTCCCCATCATGAATATTTGAGTCTGGTTACTTTTGACCCTAACGGAGATTTTTTAGTCAAATCTGAGTTTTGGAGAAAATTTGAACTCGAAGACCAGGCTGAAGAAAATGGTTTAAGACGCAAAATAAATATATGTTCTAATGCTAACTCGAAATTAAGAGAAACTTTGGCTTCTTTAACCTGACTAAATATTCCCCATAGGATTTTCAAAATTAGTGTTGATTTTTTCAAGTCTTTCTTTCTGCTCTTTACCCTTTTTATTTTC
Organism: Nanobdellota archaeon; assembly: GCA_038045405.1. Classification (GTDB taxonomy): domain Archaea; phylum Nanobdellota; class Nanobdellia; order Pacearchaeales; family GW2011-AR1; genus ASMP01. The sequence goes on from JBBSYF010000020.1 coordinate 29,274, forward strand.
ATTCTTTATTTCTCCGACTTGTTCTTCGACCTCTAATTTTAAATCCGCAAAGCGATCAGGATTCTTAGAACAATAAGTTTCTTCGAGCCAGATGTTAAAGTCGTCAAAGTGCTTTTCTTGCTCCAACCAGACCTTTTTCTGATGGTCAAGATGTAAAAGGCCAGAAAAAGAGATTATTCTTTCTTCTTTGTCTTCTCCTATGAACTCTGAGAAAGAGATTTTTTCTTTCTTTTCATCTTTTGCTAAGTTTTTTACAAGGTTGTCGTAAATCTCTTTCACTTTGTCGTGCAAACTAAATTTTCTTTTTGGAAGAGACAGAGATGACTCAAGAATAGCATTTCTTCCGACAATTGCCTTCTTTATTCTTCTATTCTCTGTTGCAATTGCTTTGTCAAGAGAATCCATCAGTTCCTGCAGAGTTACTTTCTTGAACCTTGGCATAGGGCTTTTTAAGACAAGTTCTGGTATAGCCCCCATTTCATCATAACCAATGCTGAATACTTGTCCCTGGTCTAAATCAATTTTTTTTGACTCGTTCTTGTCACCAAATAAGATTTCATCTATGCTCTTTATGTACTTTTTAAGAAGGATTTCTGATTTAATCCTAAGAAGAAATGCGGCCGCAAGAAGAACTTTACTGGATATGAAAAAATCTGTTTCTTCAAACTTTTGAATTCTTTCAAGGTATTTGTCTGTCAAAATCACGATGTTAACATCCCAAGGGTCTAGTTGTTCCGTGTTGATTAAATCGTGGATGATTTCTTGCCATCCTAACTCCCTATTGAACAGAAGGTCATGAATTTGTTCTTGCTTTACGCTGCTTGCAATCGTCTCTTTCATGTTTAATTAAACAGCAAAGATTTTATAAATCTGTTTAAATCAAAAAGAATGATTTGTAGTGCCTAATTGCCTTTAAAGTAGTGCCTAAAAGAGAGAACTGCTGGAGAAATAAATCACTACTCTCTTAGGATTATGGGCTGTCATTTTTTAAGAGTAACATTGGGGAAACATTTATATAGTTTGAAAATGTCGGTTTATTATCACCTCTTTTTCCCCAGGAGATGCTTCAGGCTATCTTTTTGACGGTCTGAAGACTCTCCCAGGGTATAATCATAAGGTTCATAATCGAAAGATAAAAGTCGTGGAATATTGCTAACATTATTTAGTGTTTGTATCCACGCATCACATTCAATAAGAATTCTTACAGAGTTCACTTCACGTTCATACAAGGGTATAAGAAGGGCGTTTTATTGCCTTTACTCCTTGACTCTTCTAGGGTTTTATAATAAAATGAAAAATTTAGAACATCGGTTTATTGCAGGAGACAAAGTTATCTGGAACACGGATAAAAGACTCTACGATTTCGGTTATAGCTGTAGCGGGCACCAGGGCGTAATATACAGACAAGGTGAAAGACATACCCATGACATTTACGCAATCAATCTCTCAGAACTAAGAAAGGTCTGGGTAGATTAACGTTTCTTTGCTTTCTTTACTCTTTTTAATACAATCAAGAGTGTTATCAAAAGCGCTAGAATAACTGTTATAGCTACAGTTAGCTGGGAACTAGGCC
>JBBSYF010000020.1:30946-32745 GCA_038045405.1 Nanobdellota archaeon
GTTATCAAAAGCGCTAGAATAACTGTTATAGCTACAGTTAGCTGGGAACTAGGCCAATAACACCAGATTCCCCCTATCTTTTCACAGAGTATTGGTATCATGAATTAGATTGAATTGTTTTACTTCTTTGCTGCAAACTCAGAATAATGGCACTTACCACAGTAATGTCTTCCCTGAGAATTCATTAAGAATATTCCTGGGCCACATCTTGGGCAAGAACGTCCTTTTGTAAGTTTGTCACCTTCGATTTTGTAATGTGAATACTTTTTACTCGTAGGTTTATTCTTGTGCTTCTTTTTTCCACCTTTTGCTTCTTTAGGCATCTTGTTTCCCCCAAGATGACTTATACGAAATTTTTAATTTCAGTTTAGCCATGTTATTTTACTCCTTCAAGCTTCTTTTCGGAAGCAATTTCTTTCTTCTTCTTAAACTCAACTGAATCTTTTTCACCTTTAGAAGAATAAATGTTTGCCTCTATATCAAAAGTTTTTGAACCGAAACTTCCATGAATACTTTTTATTTTTACATTTCCTGAAGGAACAGAAAACTTATCAGCAAGAATCTTTGATGCTTCTTCTCTTCTTGGCGATTTTTCAGAATGGACAGAAACCTTCACTTCTTTTCTTTTGAAAAGTGGATTTTCTTTTTCATGTATTACTTTTAGTGTCATCTTGTTTTAATTGCAAAATTACCCTTGCTTTTAAGATTTATTTTGTTTGCTATTTCGGACTTTTCAGGGTTTAGTACAACAATCTTACCCTTGAAACTTTCAGTAGAATCTTTGGAGTCGCACTTTGGACATTTGTCTCCTTCGTAAATCGTGCTGCATAGTCTACAAGCTTTTTGTTTAGCCATTTTAATGTATTTGTTTAAAGGGATTTATACTCCCAGAATTTATTTGTAAAATTAAACCTTTTGGAGAGCCAGTTGAAACAATCTTAGTTCTATCAATTCTTACTTCTCGCCCTTCATTTGTTTTAAAGAAATATTCCTTAGTCTCTCGGCCATAACCGTTAGTACTAGGAATTACTTGAACAGTGCCATCATATGTTTCATCATCAACACTCAAAGCAATTTGCCTTCCAACCCATTTTGTAAATCTACTGGTCATTTTTCTTTTTCTTACCCCCTTTAGCTCCACCCTTTGAAGATGTTCCCTTTGCAGCTCTTTCTTCATCTCTTTCTGCCTTCTTTGTATCTCTTTCTTTTTTAGTTGAATCTTCTTTAATCCATTCTATTTTTCCAAGCCCTGGTTGTCTCATTGTAAGTCCTATTTTTGGATCGTTTCCTTTATGACTTAAGGCGATAATTCTTGCAACACACAAATCTCCTGGTTTAAGACTTCTTTTAGTTGTCTTTCCAAGTAAGGCGTTTGTTTTACTAAAGCTTACATAATCTTCCATCGTCTGACTTATGTGTATCATTCCCCTCATAGGGCCCAGGTTGATGAATGCCCCGAAGTTAGTTATTTCAGAAATGGTTCCGTAGACAAGTTCTTGAACTTCTGGTTTCCAAATCAGTAATATGAATTTTGTTTTGTAATATGCAGCGCCGTCGCCAGGAATGATTACGCCTTCCCCTACATCAAGCACATCTATGACAGCAATTGCTTTTCCCATTTCTCTATCATAATAATCATTATAGGTTTCACGAAGTTGTTTATTTACTGCTTCCATAGTTGGTAAACCAAATAGTTTTGGTTCAACTCTTACATGATCTTCGACTTCTGCAAAATAGAACATTTTATATGTGAAAAGTAGTAAAAATCGGTTTAAAAAGGTTATTGAAGGTTTTGTTTT
>JBBSYF010000021.1:0-1475 GCA_038045405.1 Nanobdellota archaeon
GAGACCATAAACATCATAAACACGAAAGAGATTTGAGAAAACAACTTTCTGAAGCTATGGAAGAGTTGAAGAAACTTAAGAGAAGAAGAAAATAACATCAAAATCATGTATGCTAGCTCTGTACAATAATCCTTAAAAACTAAAGTCGTAATCTAAATCGCATGGGACTTCGAGATAAAGTGATTAAAGAAGAAAATAGATCATTCCTTGTTTCTGATGATGAAAAATATGATGATCCTCAAGATTTTGTACGTTATCAAGTTCATGGTCCTATAAGAAACCAATATGTAATTACTGAACACGAGTTTGGTTCATTGGGTCGTACTTCAGTTTTAGATATTCGCCCTGATGGGCTAGAAGCTATAGAGTTTGCTTATTTACAAGCAAAGAAATATGCTGAAGGTGGTTCTGGCTTAACTAGAGTTACAGACAAAACTCACTTTAAGGGACTTAGTTTAAGCGCAGCATAAAGAGACCAGAATTCTGAGGATGTTTAAACAAATTACTTAATCTAAAAGGAAAAATAGCCCCACCAGGATTCGAACCTGGGTCACAGCCTTTCTATGCTCTCCTTGAACGGAGAATGGGAAACCGAAGGTTTCACTTCAGAGGGCCGTATACTTGACCGCTGTACTATGGGGCTAACTCAACCTCCTTTTAATGCACGAAGAGAGTATTAAAATTTTGCCTTTGTTTTACCAGAAAAGTTTTTATACAACTCTCTCTTGTTTCTAAGATGGTTGAGAGTATTTGGCTTATGTTCATAGTTATCATCTTGATTGTATACCTTGTACTAAAAGTTGTTCTAAAAAAGCAGGCTGTTGCTACTAGACTTGCCCTTTACTTGTTTGTAATGGTTATGTTAACTGTGGGGTATGTTTACATGTCGTCAGACTCAGAGATTAAAACAGTTAAAGACGTTTTCAACTTTGGGGGAGTTTACTTCTCATGGATTGGTTCTGTATTCCACAATTTTAGGTCCTTAACGGCAAATGCAGTTCAAGAAGATTGGAGCATAAACAACGCCACACGGACTGGATAATATTTATAAACTCTTTTCACCTATTTTTCTTAACGGCTGGATTGTCAATTAAAAAAATGGCAAAGAAAAAAAGAGTTACTGCAAAGAAGACGGGAACGACTAATGGTGGACTACTTAGAAACAAAATTTCTATTACGTGGAAAAATCTTCTCTTGTACATTTTGCTTTTTGTAGTGTCTTTAGCATTGTGGCGTTTTATCTCATCTCCTTTGTTGAACAATCTTTTTGGGTTGTTGGCAATAATTATGGGGTTTTTAGTTTTTGCTTTCTTTATTGTGCTAGTTGTATTAGAAGTTCTTAAACCTAGAAAAGCGTAAACTTAAACTTTTTATAGTATGGTTCTGATTTCTTTTTGTGTGTTTGTACTTATGTCTTAAAGGCAAGCACAAATTTCGCCTGTGTAGCTCAGTCGGTTAATGTTCTAACGAACAAA
>JBBSYF010000021.1:1575-18489 GCA_038045405.1 Nanobdellota archaeon
CCGCCTTCGCTGTTAAGGCAAGAAAACACGCACGCCTGTGTAGCTCAGTCGGTTAATGTTCTAACGAACAAACCGCCTTCGCTGTTAAGGCAAGAAAACACGCACGCCTGTGTAGCTCAGTCGGTTAGAGCGCAACATTGGTAGGTGGTGGAAATCAAAAGTTTCCGCCGACCATCAACCTCCTTGATGGAAAACCCAAAGATGTTGAGGTCCTGAGTTCAATTCTCAGCACAGGCTTTGTTTTCAATACGTTTATAAAATCCGTTCCTTAAAATGAAATATGGTCGAAGAAAAGAAACTAGATAGATTAAAGGTAGAATATGAAAAGATTCAGAAGAAGCACAAGCTTCCAAGTTTTAAGGAACTTAATGAAGATTTTTGGATTGAAGAACTTGCTGAAGATGAAACTGACCTTTTAATAAGAAAAGTAAGAATAAAGGTTGGGGACCACCTTTCTAGAGCTGTTAGATTTGTTGAAGGTTTGTTGAATCCTACTAATGCTCCAATGTTTGTTTTTTCTATTGTGAAAATGATGGACTCGGAAGATAAGAAAAAACTTTCAGAGATGTACAAAGAGTTAGTAAAGAGTGAAGTTCGACTTATCAAACTTGACTTTGAATTCAATGAAGAAAAAGAAGCTCAATTTATTAGAAACTCTTACAAAATTTGGCAACCCATTAAAAAAGAACTACTGGAAATTATGGAGAAAATTGATTTGAAATGGGATGACAAAGCCGAGACGAATAACAAAGGCTATTTCGGTTGAAGAGTTTTGTCTTACTTTGTTACTTCTTTTAAAAGACAACTAAATAGAAACATTTAAATACCTGTGTTTTATGTGAAAATCATGAGTTTAACACTAAACGAAGCCCCACAAAAATTCAAAGAATTTTACGGGAGAAACGTAGAGCAAATGCCTTTGCTTATAGCTGAAGGCAGAACACCTCTTTCAGTAGCAGGACTTATGCAAAGAAGACTTGAAACAAGAACTGCTTCTGCCGAAGTTAAAAGTTCTTGGATGGATAATTATTTTGATACTGGAGATGCAGTTGTTTATCATCCTAACGGAAATGTGAAGATTGTTCTTGATTCTCAAACATTAAGAGAAATGAATTCTCAAAGTAAGAGAAACGGTGGAGCATTGGTTCTTGGAGAAGATGTTTATAATGCTTTGCAGGGAGAAGAGTTCAACAGAGAACAACTTGGAATCCTTGAAACTTCACTTTCAACCAGAGGCGTTAAATTTCATCCTGTTTGGAGGGCTTTGGCTCGTGATGAAAAACTTTTGAATGATTACACTGATTTGGTTTTTGCTGAAGCAAAACAAAAATTCAAATATGATACTAATATGGGTGTTTATCTTGGCACAGCACAAGGAAAAACACCAGAAATGACAGCAGTTTGCGTGAGCAGGCTTGAGTACGGGTCTCTTGTTTATGGCAGGTACGATCTTGGCGACGACAATGGGCGTCTCGTGGGTGTAGCGCCAGAGGCGCAAAGCGCAAAAATTTAAACGATAGATTTTAATATTTCTTATTCAATTAACTTTCAGTCCTAGTTACCATACAAATGAAGAAACTAGGTTATACGCTCATTTGCTAAGGCAACTTGTTGCTATAAAATTCAACTGCGACAGAAATGAAGCAGTGGTGATTAATAAAGTAAATGGGCTAGTTGTTCAGCAGTTTACGTGAACAGGCTTGAGAACAGGTCTAATGTTAATGGCAGGAACAATCTTGACAACAACAATGGGCGTCTCGTGAATAACTTAACTTCAACTAGGACTTTTATATTTTCCTCTGGATTTTATACTGGCCATGACGCATTCCATCTCATTGTAAGTTATGTTTTCATTTTTCAATCTTTTTTTGACATCTTTCAGTTTATCTTTTCGACTATAAACTTTTGACAAAATCTTGTAAATTTTATCTTTAGATAGCACTTTGACTAATGGAATTTGTTTATGTTCAATGAGCCTTGCTAAATGACTCCAAACCGTATCTTCTTTTAGACACCTATCTTTTGCAATTTCGCTTATTGTCTTTCCTTTAACAAAAAGAAACAATGTTTTTTGGGCAGAAAAATCTAATTCAGACTCATTAACTTTTTTAATGAAGTTCTGGAATTTACTTTTGTTTCTTATTCCATTACCCTTTTCGTAAGGAAATAATTTGCTAAACTTTCTTATGATATGTCTTCTATATTTGTAAGTATTTCCATGGCGGGCGTAGGCCATCCACCCTTCAATTGACTCAAAAACCTTTTCTCTAGTAAGAAAACCTTCATTAAACAAAAATTTCATTTGATTAAACTTCTTGTCAAAATCGTTGAGATTACTTTTTCTTATCAGTTTATGATGATAGAAAACACGAAAACCTAGAAATTTTATACCTTTTTCTAATTTAAGAATTTGGGATTTGTTTGGATGAAGCATTATCTTTAACTCTTCGTTTAGAAAATTGTCAATTCTATTCTTCCAAATCTCTAATTGTTCTTTTGATTTATGTAACATGACAAAATCATCAACGTATCTTATGTAATACTTGACCTTTAGAGCATGCTTTACAAATTGGTCAAGCTCGTTCAGATAAACATTGGCAAAAAATTGACTTGTCAGATTTCCAAGGGGCATGCCTTTATTTGGACTGGACCTCTCTCTCTCTCTCTCTCTGAAATTCTCTAGTACTTGGCGAATTAACCAGATAACTTTTTCATCCTTTATCTTTTTGTCTAATATTTTTATCAATACTTCGTGATTAACATCTTCAAAATAATGCTTTATATCCGCCTTTAAGACATAGCAATCTTGAGTATTATTTTTAGAGACTTTCCTTTTGAATTTATCAAGCCTTTCTAATGCTTTATGTGTTCCTTTGCCAATTTGATTTGCATGAGAGTCATAAATAAAACTTTTTTCAAATAAAGGGGTTATTATATTACATAAAGCGTGATGTATGACTCTATCTCTAAATGCGGATTTAGAAATTTTCCTTGTCTTTGGGTCTCTTAAAACGAAGTTTTTTAATTTACGTGGAGAATAAATTTCTTCTTTAAGCTCTTTTTGGAGCTCTAACAAATTTCCTTCAAGATTTTTCCCGAACCTTTTAACATATCTTTTCTTTGTTTTACCCTTCTTGGCTTTTATCCAAGCTAAGTTTAAGTTGTCAAGGTCATAAATTTGTTCGTAAAGACTTTCCATTGGCTAGTTAAAATTACTTTTCTAACTCTTTCATAATCTCATCAATACTAATCTCTAATAAAGCAACAGGCATTCTTATTCTCCAATTGCTTAATATCTTTGGATGAATTTCTCCAATATAACCCACTACTTTTTTGTTTAATAGAACTTCTGCCGTTCTTCCTTCTACAAAATGTTCTGGGAGTTTTGTTGCTTCTTTAAATTCTATTTTTTGACTAGCCATTTTGAAAAGATATTCTAATACTTGTTTTACTTCTGTGAAATTTCCGGGAGAAACTGCAATAGAAAGACTTTCTTTTTCATTTACTTTTTGTTCTGTGCCCTCAAGAGTGAAAACTTTTCCAATTTCGAATATCTTCTGAGGGTATTCAGAATCGACGTTTTCTGACAAATTTTTTAGAAGATAATGTGAAAGATTTTCTCTCAAGATGTTGTATTCTGTTTTTGATCCAATTATCTCTATGAAACTGCTCTTTTTTTCAGACAGATCCATCTTTTCACCTTGGTCCTTCTTTGTTGTTAAGTGATAATTTGAAACCTCAATCATACCCAAACCAATTAAAATTTCTGACAATTTTCTTTTTATTATTTCATTCTTGCTTTCTTCACCGATTGTAGATATTTCTGGAATTTCAGGGATAAAGTTTTCATATCCATAGGCTATTGCGATATCCTCTATCAAATCAACTTCGTGAAGAACGTCAATCCTCCAAGCAGGAATTGTTACAACGCCTTTATTGTAACCGTGTCCCATTTTTTCTAAATTTTCTTTAACCTGTTTTTCGTTTAAAGAAAGGCCTAAAAGTTTGTTCACATTTTCTATTGAAATCTTCATTTCGCTTGTTTTGAGATCTGGAGTTATTTCTTTTTTTGTTACTTTGTATTTTATTTCCATTTGGTAAATCTTTGCGCCCATATCTGCCATTGTAGAAACTAGTATGTTCAGGCAAGATTTCAAAATTTCTTCATCGAATCCAGAACATTCCACAAAAAGATTTTTTGTTTCTGAAGTTACTCTGCCTGTTTTCTGAGAATTTATTACTGGTGGCATGCTTAGAATATTATTGTCGTCATCTACAAAAATAGGGAACTTGGCCTTTCCTGCAAGAAGATGAGCATACTCTTTTCCAGTTGGATGTTTTTGTAGGATTTCTAAACCTGAAAGTTCTTTATCTGATTCTAATGGGATAAACTTTATTTGATCTGGTTCTATTGCTTTGAAAGTTATGGGTAACTTTATTTTTTCAAGAGGATAAATTCCTATGGCAAGTTTTTTCCTTTTCCTTCCAAGAGTAACGTGTAGTTTTTCTTGAATTTCAATAAGCTCTTTTATCTTTTCGTCGTCAAGTTTGATATCTTTAATTATTGCACAAGCCGTGTAGGGGCGAATGTCTTTAACTGACGAATCAACTGAGACAACATAGTTTTTCTCTGGCTTGTTGATTTTGTACTCTCTCAAACCGACTTCTTTTCCGAGGAAAGCCAAGAAAGCACGTTTGAATCCTTGATATGAAAGCATGTCTGGGCGATTTGGGAAAACTTCTATCTGAAGTTCTTTTTCGTTTAAATTCTGAATTGGATTTCCAAACATGAAAATCCTTTCTTGCATCTTTGCATCTAGGGGGCCTATTTCGCGTTCGAATGTTTTTCTGTCAATGTTTACTACTGCCATTTTTTGTTCATTCCCCTCTTATCTTCATTGCGATTCTGTTTAGTTCTTCAATATCTGAATGCTTTGCTTTTTCAGGATTTAGTTCATTTCCTTTATTTATAGGAATAAGATGAACATGAACATGTGCAACCCCGAATCCTTCCACAACGAGTCCAACTTTTTTTGGTTGCAATCTATTCTTTAAAATTTTTGCAACTTTCTTTGATTCAAGCATAAGTTCTGTGTACTCCGCATCATCTAAGTCAAAGACATAATCATTGTGTTTTTTTGGTACAACTAAGACATGCCCTGGCTTCACTGGATTGTTATCAAGAAAAGCAGTAACCTTTTGATTTTCGTAAATCTTCACAGCAGGAATTTCTCCCGAGATGATCCTGCAAAATATACAGTCTTTATTTGTTGTCATTTTTTGTTTTAATTTTATTTTTGAATGGAAATTCTGGAAGTTTCAATCCACAGTTGTTACATTTCCATCCTGGATGTGCACCTTGTGAAGCAGAAAAGGCATCTGGTACATTCATACTAATATTTTCCTTTTTGCATTTTGGACAAAATCTTATTTCTTTTTCATCTATTAATTTCTTTTTCTTTGTATTTGTCATTTTATTTCATCCAGAACTTCATTTTTCTTAGTTGAGTTAAGTCGTTTTTGTAAAGTTCTCTGATATCTTGTATTGAGTAATAATCCATCAAAATTCTATCGAATCCCGGACCCCACGCAAGAACAGGGGTTGCAGTTCCAAGTAAAGGCGTAGTGACTTCTGGACGGAAAATTCCTGCTCCACCAAGCTCAACCCATACTTTCTTTTCTGGATGGAAAGCCTCTATTCCTACTGAAGGTTCCGTGTAAGCGTAGAATGTTGGTCTGATTCTTATTTTTTCAAATCCCATTTTTTTGAAGAATTGTTTTAAGTATCCTATAAGATGTCGAAAGTTTGCATTAGGATCAACAACAATTCCCTCTGTTTGATTGAATTCGAATGCATGTTTCCAATCAAGAGTTTCATTTCGAAAATTTTTCCCAATTGCGAAGAACTTTGCAGGAATGTCCTCTTTTTTAAGTTGAGAAAGTGTTCTTACAGATAAAGAAGTTGTATGGGGTCTTACTGCCATCTTTCTTGCTTCTTCTTCACTCCATTTGTATTGCCATCCTCTGCTTTTTACTTCTTTGAGAGTTCCTTCATGTGCTGATTTTATTCCCTGAACAATCTTTTTGTCCGGAAGTTCTCCAAGCTTGTTAATAAAAAAAGTGTCTTGCATGTCTCTTGCCGGATGATCCTGCGGTGTGAATAGTGCGTCGAAAATCCAAAATGAACTGTCCACCATTGGGCCTTCCATCTCTTTGAATCCCATTTCAGTCCAAATCTTTCTTCCATAGTCTGTAGCTTGATTCACGAAGTGTCTTTTACCGCCGTTTATTGCTGGGACTGGAAGATTAACGTCATATCTTCTGAACTTTTTCCCTTTCCATGAAGAATCTTTTTTAAGTATTTCAGAAGTTATCTGTTCTATCATTTCTTTACCTTTTGTTCCAGAGTTTGCAACTTTTCTTCCGAAATCAGTTATTTTCACTTCCGTTGTTTTTTCTTCTTTTATCTCCACCATCCACTTTCTTTTTTCAAGAGAGCTTAAGGTAACGAGTTGTTCCTGATTCAATGAATCATACTCAACAGGAAGGGACTCTAAAAAAGATTCCTCCTCGCTTTTCTTAGAAATTTTTCCTTTATCTCCGCTAAAGATTATTTTTTCATTTTTTAGTTCTATGAGTTCTTTTCTTTTCAAGACTCCCAATGAAGCTTTGAACTCATCATCTGTTAGTTTGCTTTGGTTTTTGGCTTCGTCCATTCTAAGAATTCTTTTTTCGTTTAATATGTCAAGAAGGCGTCTTTCAGGTAAACCTTTTTTTCTGTATAACGCCCCGTTAGTCCCTATCTCCACAACTTTCTTTTTTTCTGATGAAATTGCAACTATTCCTTTGCTTTTTAGATATTCAAGAGACCGAATCACAGATATTTTGTCAAGATTAGTCTTTTTACAAATTTCATTTATGTCCTTTTCTTCAAGGTGGGGTATGACCTTTCTTTCGTTTGGACTAAGGGATTCCAGCGTTTTTTCAAGGTTTGGTTCCATTTTAATAAGAATAAGTCATAGGTTAAAAGTGTTTTGTTTGGTTGATATTGCATCACACAAAAACTCTAAATTGATAAATTTTAATTCAGAACTCGTAAATGTAATAATACCTAACTATTGCCATTCAAGATTTTTCTCATTAATCTTTTAATCACAAATCTTTTGTCATCCAGGTGGGCATTCCCAAAACAAGTCCAAGTGACTTCAAGTTGTAAATGTCACATTTTTCTTTTGATATAAACTTCATTTTAACTTTGTTTTTGTTGCATAACTTTACATTTTGTCTTACTCTTCCAATAATCTCAAGCTTTTCCTTTCCTCTCGAGGAAATTATTTCGTCAAGGTTGATTCCTATTATTACATCTTTCTTTTTAGTGAGCTTTGCTATAACATGATTAAAGCCAGAGTCTCTTTGTTTCATTCTGTCCTTTCTTCCAGACATATTTATCAAAAGAACATTAACTTCCTCTTTTTCTAGAATTTTTCTGTTGAGATCGTCATCATTGCTTGAGAAAATGACTTGCTTATTTTCTTTCTTTGCTTCTCTTATCTTCTTCCTTGCTTTCTGAAAATCTGTTTCGGAAATGATGATTGAATCCATTAACTAAAAAGAAGAAGGAAGTTTATAAAAATTGGGTTAACCCGATTTTTCAGGTTAGAATATACAAGAGAATTTTTAGCTATAACAGCGACTTACCTTAACACGACTTGATGTTATTTCGTCTGAACTTTTTCTTACCCCTACCAAGTTTTATCCAGAAATCAATGTTCCTTTGAACTTCTTTCCGTTAAGAACGTTTTCGAGTTGGTTTAAATCTTGTCCGAGAACATATGTCGTAATCTTCTTGTCTCTGATTATTTTGGAAGCTGTTTGGTCAATGACGAAGTGTTGTCCGGGGTGGAATTTTTCTTTGTTGGCCATTTTATAGAAATCGCTCCAAGAAATTTTTGGCACGAATTTTGCATCCTTGAATTTAACAGGATTTTTAGTGTAGAGTCCTGCGACGTTTGTGAGATTTATGAAAGGAGATTTGAAATGAGCTGCAATGTCTGCTGCCTGTGCGTCCGTCGTTGCTCCCGTTTTGTAAGTCAATGCTCCACAGAAGACGATATCTTTTTTGTCAAGAATTTTCTTTATGTTGTTGACATGAGTTGGAATTCCAGATTCGGAGTCCATGTTAAAGAAGTAGTTCATAAAACGGGCATTTGTTCTTGTTGTTGCGATTCCAATCAAACCTTGGAGATGAATGTTTATTCCTTCTTGTTCAAGAGCGGAGATATATTTTCTGGCGATACTGCCTCCGCCACAGACAATGATAAACTTGTAGTCTTTGGTGTTTCTTAAAATAGACTTTTTGAATTTTTTAAGAAAGGCAACGTCAACTTTATCTGGGATTATCAAGCTTCCGCCCAGACTAAGAACTATCACCTTTTTCATATTTTGTAAAAGGAATTTAGATTTTTATAGTTTGCTAAGAAGAATTAGTCTAAATCCAAGTCGAAAGGGCGTAATAAAGAAACAACTTCAGGAATTGAAAATCTGGCTTTTTTTATCTTATTCTGAGTGGGGTCTATATCATAATTTTTTGCATTTTTGAAAGAAGCGAAACTTAAGTTTGTTTCTTGAAACCTGCTTCCTTCAAGGTCAGCCCCTTCGAAATTTGCCTTGGATAGATTGGTATTAGTGAAATCACATTCGTGTATCTTACAATTTGCGAACGAAGTTTCTTTTAAATCCATGTCAGAAAAAATTGACATTGAAATAGATGATTCTTCAAAATTAAAACTTATCATAATTTTTCTACAATGATTAAAACTTAACCCTAGAATCTTTGATTTTTTAAAAACAACTCCTTGAAACTTTGTGTTGTCTAAACTAACATTTGATAGGTTACAATCTTCAAAAATACAATCTATAAAGGTTGAGTTATCAAAAGACTTACCTGTGAAGTTTTTTCCTTTAAACTTTTCTAGTTCGAACTCCTTGTTTTGATATTCCATATTATTTATTTCACTGTAAACAGTTTATCGTCTTTGACTTTGAAAACGTCGAGACGGACACCAGAATCGAGCCAGCCGTGGGCATAGTTAATTGCCGCGAAGGCATTTATGAAATCACCTTTCTTTTCGAAGAAGTTTGCATCAGAAAGATAATTTGAAACCATGCTGATAATTTCTTTGGCTTGTTTCTGTTTACCTTTGATTATTGACTTTTTTACTATTGCTAAGGCTTTTGTTGTTAAGGCTTTGTACTTGTCAAGTTTTTCCTGAGTTATTATGTTTTGCATTTTATTGTTTGTCTTTGTGATATAAGTCTAGCAAAGTTATCACGTCTTCAGACTTAAGGTATAAATAAGAAAGCCTAAATGGACTGAGGTATAACTCTCGTGTTCCTTTTCGGCCATACATCATGGGCTTTCCTACTTCTGGATTTAGAATTATTTTTTCTATTTGTTTCTTCACCCTTTCTCTGAGCAAATTGTCCTTTATTTTCTTGAATTTCACTTCAAAGGCTTTATCTCTTCTTAACCTCACCATTTTTTCATTTCTTTTAAGAAATCTTGAGCATCCATTTCAATGTATTCTCCAGCCTCAATTCTCTTATATGCTTCTTCGGTCCTTCTTGCAAATTCAATGTCTTCTTTGAATTGCTTATCCATTTCAGAGGCTTTTTTAATAATAAAAGTGTCTTTGTTTTTTATTATTATGAATTTCTCTCCATCTTTAAGGCCCTTTCGCATGCTATTCGGAATTACCATTTGTCCTTTTGAACTCAGCGTGGTTATTTCAAACTCTACCATAGTAAGACGTGTCTTACCTTGTATTTAAGCTTTTCCTCTACCCTTCTTTATTGTGTGTTAATTCTAAAATGACAACACAATAGCAAGATTTATAAACCGAAAATAGTATGGTCTGGTATTCCAAAGTAGGATAAAACAAGATGAAAAACAAAAAATCAATCATCAGAAGTATGTTAGATGGAGCTCTAATTTTGACTGCTTATGTCTTCTCTTTGTCAGCCCTCGAAGCTACTACTGATTTAAACTCCCCAAAAATTAGTGGTCAATCTGAACTTGAATCAAAACTCGTTGAAGAAAGAGGAAAGTTGAATGACAGAATAGGAAAAAATAAGATAGTGCATGCAAGAATAAGTCAAGATAAAAAAGAATCTAGTCACTGTTACAAAACTCCTCAAGGAGAATACTGGGTAGTTCTCGGCACAGACGATGCAAACATTTCTACTTTAAGACATGAGTTACACCACCTTACTGACGACGACGTACCTTATGAAAATTCTGATGCTAGTTTTGGAAGAAAATTGAAATATTTATTCTGGGAGGAACCTCGAGCAGCTATATACGCCGCTAAGGATTAAAATTTTGAAACAAAAATGAAACAAAAAATTTCCATAACTCTTGACGAGGAAACTTTGAAACTTATAGAGAATGCTTTGAAAAGTCAAGATTTCAGAAATAGAAGTCATGCTATTGAATTCAGCATAAATAAAACTTTGAATGTGAAGGAGGGGGAAGATTAAGATGGATACAAAGAAGAAGGTTTTAGGAGAGTTTGAAAGGTTAAGAGATAGGTATATACCTTTAATGGAAAGGAGAACAGGTCTAAATCTTGGACAAATTGAAATAAAGTCTCTTATAGAGGAAAACTGTAAAGACGACTTGCTTGGACGTACAATGGAAATAAAAGCCTTAAAGAGAATGGGAGTAGTAAAACCTACAGTTCTGTATAATCCTGTGGAAGAAACTATTCAAGTTCCGACATTTTTGTGGAATGAATTGGATAAATCAAACAATCAAGAGGCAGATGAAATAATGATCCACGAGTTAACTCACCATGTATGGACAAAAACCCCTAATAGAATTCCTTTACAATCAGTCCCAAGCGTTGTCGGAGAGGGTTTTGCCGTTTACGGAGAACAACATTGGTTTGCAGATTTTTTGCCAGCTAAAAGAAACTTGACTCCTAAATCAAATTACCATCCAGATTATATAGTGGGAGAAGAATGGGTTAGGAAATTGGTAGAAGAATACGGAGACCAAATTCTCCTAAAAATTCCAGCAAGATATGGAGAATTTGTAACATGGGCAGAGGGGGAAAAGTAAAATGACAGAAGAAGAAATTGAAGCAAAACTGCGAGAAATGAAGGGCCGTGTACAGGTAGGAGGACCAAGCCATCAAGAGATAATGAGAAATTTCATTTTGGAAAAACTTGAGGAAATGGGATATGTTCCAACAGAACAACTTTACGATAGAGGCGGGGGACTTGACGACTGTATGGTTTACAGAGGAACTTATACTCCTAAAGGCACTGGAGAAAGTGTGCAGGCTGCCGCGAAAATTACTACAAATGTCAGCTTGGGTAGCATTCTCAATCCAAATGCGATATCATATACTGAACTGAAAGCAAGAGAGATGCAAACCTGGAGACAACTAAATCATCCAAATATTCCTGGATTCATAGCATCTGAAACATTTCCATTCGGATTTGGAAACATGGATATTCTTTTAACGGATTTTATAGATGCTCCAACAATCAGAGAGAAAATAAGAAAAAAAGAACCTTTATCCGAAAAAGAATTAAGAACTGTTTTAACAGGGGTTCTTCCTGCACTTAACCACGTTCATACTGAATTAGACACTCCTGCAGTTGTAAGAGATGTACATCCTGGAAATATTCTTTTGAATTCGAGAGCGTATCTTACAGACTTCGGTCTCGTCAGACCAGTGCAAGGTAAAAAGACCAACGTTACCCATATAGAAAACGGAGGCTATCTTCCTATTGATGCAATTGGAGAAGATCCAATGCCACATCATGATATTGCTTCGTTAGGAAATGTAGTTATTGCGGGAGTTATGGGGCAAGAAATAGGAAATGTTAGGACGAAACAGGGTCTTGGAGGATTAGATGTTGTTAGGGTTGGCGACTTGCCTGTTTCAAAACAATACAGAGAATTCATAGGGAAAATGATTGCAGACCCAAGAAACAGGTTTCAATCTGCAAAAGAAGCTCTTGTTGGTTTAGAAAGAATTGTTGGTTTGCCTGTTCAAGTTGTGCCAAAACCAGAAACACAAAACCAAGTTGTTAGAAGAATTGAAGGTTTGCCTGAAGTTGTTGAGAATGGTGATGGAACTTTGACTATTAGGGGAATAAACCCTCTAAGAGATTTTAAAATCGAAGGCTCGGTATATCAAACTGCAAAAGCAATCAAAAATAGCTGGAGCATGGTTTACGACGAAGGAAAAACAGAAATCGTTGGTGATATAAATAATTCTCAAAAATCTAGAGCCCTTTTAGCTTATCTTCAACACGCTGCACAAGAACATCCAGTCTTACAAGAAGTCATTGACGGAAAGAAAACTTTGGAAGATGCTGTGAGAGAAAAGAAACCTGACGTTTTGAGTACTTTTTCTTACCTTTTTTCTAGAGAAGTGGAAAAACACGACTTGAAATTATTTTTGAAATACATAAGGCATTCTGCTGCACTTCTCAGAGAGACTGAAGGAAACAAAGCCACCTTCGACGAAAGAAGAAAAGATTTGTATGGTGTTCTAGGAATGAATGAAAGAAATTTTAGTATTAGAGGAAACCTAGGTAAAGCTGTTCTTGGGGAGTTTGTACTCGGTGTAGCGTCTCCCTTTGCCTATGTTGCTCAAACATCGCCTACAAATGTCGGAACAATGGCGACTCTTTTTGGAGGGGCTTTGTTCGGATTGCTTTCTGGAGGTTATCTTGGAATACAACATGAAAAAAGAAAACTCCTCAAACAAGCACGTGAAATGGATTCTTGGATACGTGAAGCGAGGGTTTCACAAGGATTGGAGAAGAGGATTGAGAAGGTTGAGTTGATTGGACTGGAAAAGAATAAAATTCTAATGAAGTCAGCACTTTATCCCATGATACCTGCTATCGGCGTATCCCTTTTGGCAGGTTACAGTTTAAATCAGTATTTAGGTAATCTTGTTCTTGAAGGAGTAGTTGAGCCAGTCGCTGTTATTGCTGGTCATTTAGTTCCAACAATGGCAGTTTACACAGGAGGCTTTTTCGGTTTAAACAAATATCTCACATCTCGTGCATTGAAGAAGAGAAGACTCGCGGCTGGATTGCCGGCGGATGAAGAAAAGCCTTCAGACATTCGTGTTATCGGAGAAAGGGAAGCAAGAAGAATTGAACAAGAACAAAAACCAGAATTTCTCGAAGGCAAGCTTGGAAAATATGTTAATGAAGAAATTCAAGCAAAGTATGGAAAATTTTCTGTGATAAATACTGTTGGTTACAAAAAATTCTCAAGAACTGTGAAAGGTTCAACCCCTTTCTATGTTGTTGCTGTCAATGAAGTTCTTAGAAACAACGGAATAAATCTAAGAACTGCAAACCAAGCAGAACTAGAGAAAGCGTTAAGAGAGGGCTCCTTAAATTTAAAGGGACATTATGAAGATTCTGGATTGATTTTGAGAAGCGGAGAAGAACCTAATTCTTATTTGGCTCAAAAGTTGTTAAAACAACAACGGAAACTCGGTTTTTCTGAAGGAAGATTACCCTATCCTTTAATGATTCCTTTGACAGAACTTGAATTAAGAGATGATGGAAATTCAGAGTACGGTTTAGCATTTGATTTGATGGAAGGAGGAAATGTGATTCTCGCAGACATTTTAAGTGAATACAACAATAAAAGAACCTTTTCCAAAACTGACAGAGGCACGGGACTCCCCTCGGAAGTAGACGATTATTACAAGTCTAAATATGGTTCGGGAGAGGGTAGAACTCTTTATACAAGAAATTCAGGTCTGTCTAGGTTGTGCTTGTACAGGAGTCTCGATTTGGGCTCCGGCGACGACGTCTTGGCCTACTCGAGCGATGATGGCAGGGTGGTTCTTGTTTCCGGTGCCGAAGGCATCGCTCCGAAAATTTCTGCTGGTGAGACTGGAAAGCATCTTACTAACACAGGCGGGCCCAAGTAAAAGTATAATACTAAAAGTATACTGGAATTTTAATCATAACAACTTTGGATGTTAATAGCCCTCTTTTTATTCCTTAAATCTTTTCCTCGATGATTCTTGAAATAGATTTTCCCGTTTCTTCTTTCATCATTTTTAATTTTGCTAGAGTTTCGGCTGACAGAGTAATGTCTATTCTTTTTCTTTGAAACGGGAGCGTTCTAGTCTTGTCATAGTTTTCCAGAGTTTCAAATACATACCTGTATTTCTTGAGGATTTTTTTAGCTTTATTTGATTGCATTTTTCATTCTCCATTCTATTTTTTTAATGTCTTGAGTATTATCTTTTGCTATTGCAACTATATGATGAATTAGCATTTCTATGTCTACCTCTTTATTGAATTCAGAGGCGAAATTGAGCGCAGCATAAGCTGCTGTTCTTTTATTTCCGTCCGAAAAAGGGTGGTCAACTAAAATCGCCCTTAACAGATACGCTAGTTTTTTGTAAGGACCGAGTTTTTTGCTTTCGATTTTGTCAAGTGCAAAGTCCAGGCTAGCATCGCTTCTCAAATCTCCTCCAAACCCATGATTTATTCTTAAAATTTCTTCCTTACTAATTTTCATACACATAAAAAGTGGTGACTTGTATTTATAAATCTTGCGATTAAGAACCCTTTCAATAACTTTAAAACTAACAATAGCTTTTATTTATTGGTGCCCTTGCTTCTTCTTTAGCGTTCTTAGTTGGCTACATTTTGAAGAATGTTATACACTAAGAAATGTTAAATCTCTTGCAGATTCTTAATCTGAACAATGATTTATTTTATAACAGCAAACTTGTTTTATACATATCTTGAATAGAACATATCATACTGACAAAAAGTTTATAAATAGAAAAAATCTAAACAGTGTTATGGCAGACAGAACAAAGGCACTTATTGTGATTTTGGTTTTGATAATTGTGGTTCTTGCAGGCGTTGTTGCTTTTACATTTTTGATAAAGCCAAAAGTAACTGGTTATATTGTTGAAAAACAGACAGAGGGCGTGCAGATTGCAGTAAACGCGATTTTGCTACAACTTCAACAACAGGGCTTCGTTCAGATTCCAGTAGGTAACCAGACACTAATTTTGGTTCCATATCAGCAGCCTGAGCAGGTGCAACAGGCTCCAGAAGCACTAGCACAATAATTTTAGATACTTAATTTTATAAATAATGTAAACTTCTTTTTTTTATGATAAGAGGTGTCGGTAGGAAAGATCCTTTGGTTAGACTTTTTCCAGATTCAAATAAAGGCCTTTCTACCGTAATTACTTCCCTTCTTTTAATTCTCTTATCCTTAGTTGCTATAGGAATTATATGGGTTGTTGTGAAAAACTTAATGGATAATGCTACGGGTGGAATTTCATTTGATGGATTTTCCTTGAACTTAGGAATCAAAAATGCTTACAAAGATGCTGGAGAAGTAAAAGTTATTGTTAGAAGAACTGCCGGAGTTGGTAATCTGACCGGAATTTACTTTATATTCTCTGATGGAACTTTGAGTTCAAACGTTAAGAGGAGCTTTGCTTTGAAGGAGCTTGAAGAAAGAACATTTTCTTTTTCTTCTACAGAGGTTGGGGGCGTTGATGGTGTTAAAACTGTTTCTGTATCTCCTATTTATTTGTCTGGAGGAAAAGATACTATTGGGGGAATTACAGATACCGCCGAGATACGACCATTCCCTCCAACGGGCAATGGGACTACAGGATATAATCAGTCTAATGATACTGTGATGGCTTATTGTGGAAATCAGATTTGTGAAGCTTTGGAAGACTCCAGCAGTTGTCCTTTAGATTGTCCTGCTCCTGTTTCATGTAATGGGATATGGGACGGAGCAGCGCTGGAATCTCCTAATGCTCAATGCGACGGTGGATCACATTGTTTGGCAGGATGTGCATGCTCTGCAGGATTCATTCCTGATGGCAATGGAGGTTGCGTCTCAGAACCAAGTTTAAACAGTGGAGTAATAGGATCGGTATGGCCTCTTGGTGCAGTTAAATATATTGATAGCGGTGATCTTCCTAAAAATTCAGTTCAAATTGTTTCTTACATTGGAAAATATGCAAACTTTAGTGGAGCTGGAGGAGAGACAAGGTGCTTGATGATTTCCTATGCTGAATACTTAGACGACCCCTCATACAATAAAAGTTATGTCAGACTTGAATTGCCTTCAACAGTTCTACCGGGAGATATATATGAAATATGGATTTCTTCTAGTTGCGGTGCATGATTAAATTTAAATGAAAACTTTAAATATATTCTTAATCTGATGTTTTGAGAATGTTAAGGTATCCCAAACAAAATGGCTTATGAAAAATTTATAAAAAAAGATGGAAAACTTTATGGACCCTACATCTACCATAGTAAGAGGGTTGATGGAAAAGTTGTTTCAGAATACCACGGACAGAAAAAAATCGACTTTTCAAAATATTCTAAATTCTTTTTAATTACTGCAGGAGTCCTCTTGCTTGGTATATTTGTTTATCTCTTTGCTTCGTCTCAAAAGAATGTTACCGGAAACGCGGTTCTTGACTTAAACGCAAACTATAAACCGGGACAACCCCTTGAAGGCAAAATTCAAATGTCTCTGCAGGCAGGAGAGTTGATTCCATCTTCATCTAAGTTAGTTCTAGAAAATAATGGAAAAATCTCAGAGTTCAATTTAAAAGATTTAGTTTCAGATGGAACAATTAATGGGAATTTTTATGTTAAAGGCACCACTGTTTCTGGCTATGGGGAGGGTTACGGTATTGCAGGAGAAAAAGAAGTTTTCCCAGAAGTTTCTTTTATACTAAGTGTGCTTTCTTCTCAACAAACCGCGGAAGAAGTTAACACATCTAACATGGAAACGGACAGTATTACTAATCCTGAAACAAACACAACAACTGACACTACAACAACTTCGACTACAACTTCAGA
>JBBSYF010000021.1:18589-36600 GCA_038045405.1 Nanobdellota archaeon
AAATTCTCCAACTACAACTACAACTTCAGAAAATTCTCCAACTACAACTACAACTTCAGAAAATTCTCCAACTACAACTACAACTACAACAGATCCTTCCGTTACATCTGAGGTTGTTTCTGGATTACTTGCAAGTGTTTCTAATTTCTTCCTTGGATTAACTCCCACAGGTCATGCTGTTGCAGAATTTGAAAGTGAAGTTAATGGTAAAGTTTCATCAGGAAAATCTTTTACATACACCTTACGAGAAGGACAAAAGGCAGAAATTAAACCTAGAAGTGTAAAAACAAATTCAAAACAGTTAGATGATGGGGAAATCACCTTAACAAATAATGCAAATGAATTAGTTGTCACAACAAGTTACTTCGAGAAAGAAACTGGTTTTGGAAATGATTACACCGGAAACGAAGGAAAAGATATAGTTTTGGATATCTCTAAACTAAATCTTATTTTAACAGATGGTGATTTGAAAGTTAGTATTGTTAGTCAAGGACAGAAATTACTCTCTTTGACAACTACTATAAAAGCAGGAGGGGCTGTAAGCATAAAAGAGACTATTGTGCAAAAACCAACAATTCAAGATAACCAATCATCGATTATTAGCGAACAACCTCTATTGAATGGAACCCTCGTTCTCCCTGTTGAGAATGTCACATTAACAGAATCTGAAAAAGCAATCTTAACAAAAGAATTCGGCAACATATCTGTTCAAGTTCCCGAAGCAAAATTGAAAAATGGTTTTATAGTTATAAGATATACCTATGGAAATCGTTGGATTGAGAATTCTTACAGTTCTGCGTTGAGTAATCAAACACTTTATTCTTCTATGGAAGCAGATAAAATCAAGTGGCTTAAAGATATTGCAAAGTCTTTTTCCCCCGCAGTTCCTGAACTGAGTATTGATTGGCTAGAAGGAAATAATTCTAATTTAACAAATTAAGAATTTCGTGATGGAAATCCCGGGTTCCCCATCTTTTTTATTATAAACTTAGATCCTATAACCTCCGAGACGATTGCAGAAAGAACTAATTTTCCAAAAACAAATTTGTTCATACCTTCTTCAATAGGGATCTTTGTGCTTTCTGAAAATATTTTTATTATCTCATCCACCTCTTCTTTATTAAGAATTATTCCTGTTCTTTTTCTTCCCATTGTTCCCGTTACGAAAATGTTTTCTCCAGGACCATTACATTCCATTATTCCCACAAGAGGGTCTTTTATCAAAGGACTGAGTTTTTTTAGATTAATCTCGACTTGCATGGGGATGGGTTTTATGTGTTGAACTGTTGGTGGAAGTTTTGATTCTACAATCTGCACTCTTGAAGAATTTGCTCTTTGTGAACTGACCCTCTGTGCAAAAAAAGATTGGAAAGGATTAGCAGAATTAGGATTGCGAGATGGTTTAGCACCTAATGGTAAATTTCTTCCATGACTTACTTTTTGAATACTCACATTAATCTTTCTTTCTTGTAACTTCTGGACTTCTTTTTTCTCAAGAATAAAGTTCTTAACACTTACCTCTACTGCAGACTTCTTGTACGTCTCTGTGTTTCTTATTAACTCTCTTGTAAAGTTCAACAAAAAACGTGTCCTAAAATTTTTGTGAAAATTTGAAGTTTGTTCTGACATTTTAGATTACTCGGGATTTCCTGATGTTTTATGCACCAGTTTCAGAAGCTTTTGGCTGTATTGATTTTTGATAGTCTTGTGCTGAAGGCATGGGTTTGTTTATTTGGGATATAGGTCTTACGGGAATTGTAGGCATGACTCTCTGAACAGGTGCTCCTTGGAAACTGGTTTCAGCTCTTTCAGATCTTGTTTCATGAATTAATGCCAAGCCCTTTCCTATTAATCCGGCTTGCTGAGAAATGTTGTTGAGTTTTTCAAGTATTCTCTCAGTCTCTTGACTGCTTTTTCCACTTTCTTCAAAATCTTTTCTTGCCAAAGACTTAGCAGAAATTTCAAATAACTCAAGAAGCTTTGATATCTCTCCGGATAGGTGGTCGAATTTTGCTGACAAATTCACCATAACTTTTTGTAAAGCAATAAAATTCTCGACGAGAGCTTTGTCGACTTTTGTTTCTCTTGTAGATTCGTGAATAATTCTTGTAACTTTTTCCTTTGAACTGCCTTTTTTAGAAGCCCTCTTTTTAGAACTCTTTTTCATATTTTATTAACGAGTTTTTTATTTATAAATATTTAGAAAATGTCTAAGATCTCATCCTCGCCAGATTCCTCTTGTATCCTCTGAATCTCCTTAGCCCCGTTTATCACTGGAAGTTCTTCTGGTTCAAATTGTTTCTTGTTAGCATTACTTTTTACTTCGCTAATAATCTCTTCCTTGATTGCTGCATTTACAAATTCATCATAACTTTCTTTAGCTGGCTCTTTGTGAAACTCTTTACTGTGATGATTTCCATTTTTTTGAGTATCTTTTTTGTTAGAATGATTTTGTGATGGTTCTTCTTCCGATTTATTGTTAATTATCCCTTCAATTTCTGCAACATACTCTGCAATTTCTGAAGCAACGTCTGCATTTACACTTATACTGTCAATTCCTGTTTGTACGAGGAACTTAGCCATTTCTTTTTTACTTCCCGCTTGTCCGCAAATGCTTGTTTCAACACCTTTTTCTTTACAAGTTTTTATCACGTAAGCCATTTGTCTTAGAACTGCCGGATGCATTTCGTCATAAAGGTCCTGAACTTCTTCGTTACCTCTGTCTACAGCAAGAGTGTACTGAGTAAGGTCATTTGTCCCGAAAGAAATGAACTCTATACCTTCCTCACAAAAATCTTCTATCAACTGAACTGCAGCGGAAGTTTCTACCATAATCCCTACTTTTGCCTCGGGGAAATTTGTTTCTTTTAAGAATTTCTTTAAACTCCTTACTTCTTCTACCGAAATTATTTGAGGTGCCATTACTCCAATCTTTCTCCCTTGTTTTGAAACACGTTTCATTGCTCTTAACTCTGCACGAAGAATATCTGGATTTTTAAGCGAAAAACGAATTCCGTGCATTCCTAACATTGGATTTGCTTCTACTTTTTCTGGAGCGCCTTCAAGGTGTTGGAATTCATCGCTTCTTATATCAGATGTTCTTACCCATATTTCTTCAAAGTGTTCTGCTATCTCGTTTAAACCTTTGAAAATCAACTCTTCATAGTCTTTTATTTTATTTTTCTTAACAAAGTATAATGGATGTTTTCCAGATTCAGCAATGATTCCTTCTATTCTTGCTAAACCCACTTCCTTGATTCCTGTTTTAGCAGCGCGACTTGCAAAACTTGGCAAATCAACCATAACTTTTATTTTTGTTCTTGTTTTTGAAACAACGGGTTTTATTTCTTTTTGGACGAATTCTGAAACCTTTCCTCTGTAAACTTTTCCTGTGAACCCATCAACAGTCATCATTTCTCCATCTTTTAATTTGGTTGTTGCCTCTTGAGTTCCCACGATAGCAGGTATTCCCATTTCTCTAGAGACTATTGCTGCGTGTGCTGTTAAACCACCTTCATCAGTGACTATTGCAGCGCATTTTTGCATTGTAACAACCATGTCAGGGTCAGTCATTTTTGTGACTAAGATGTCTCCTTTCTCAATCTTATTTAAATCGTTAAGTGACAGAACAATCTTTATTTTTCCAAAACCTATCCCTGGAGATGCGGCTAGTCCAGTTAGAACTACTTCTCCATTAAGTTCTTTTTCAGAACTGATGTCCCCCCTACTTTC
The DNA here is from genome assembly GCA_038045405.1 of Nanobdellota archaeon. Classification (GTDB taxonomy): domain Archaea; phylum Nanobdellota; class Nanobdellia; order Pacearchaeales; family GW2011-AR1; genus ASMP01. Next base: position 22,322 of record JBBSYF010000021.1, read on the forward strand.
CATTGTGGTAATTGGCCTTGTCTGAACAATGTAAATTTTGTCAGAAGCAATTGCGAATTCAATATCTTGAGGTTTTTTGTAATGGTCTTCAAGTTTGATTGCTATTTCAGAAAGCATCACCACTTCATGTTCTTTGAGAACCTGTTGTTCGGAACGTTCCTCCTTGAGTTTTATTGTTTCTTTTCCACCGTTAGGACCTCGAACAATTGCAATCTTCTTTTTTGTTATTTCTTTTTCGATAATTTCAAATTCCCCAGATTCTTTTTGCGAAACTATATACCTGTCCGGAGTTATTTGTCCCGAAACAATTCCTTCACCCAAACCCCACACTGCTTCAATGATTACATTGTTCCTTTTTGTAGAAGGGTCTTTTGAGAAAATTACTCCCGATTTATCAGAGTCAATCATTTTTTGGACTACTACTGCTAAGCTTACTTGTATGTGCTTGAATCCTTTCTTGTTCCTGTAATACGCTGCTCTTGAGGTGAAAAGAGATGCAAAGCATTTTTTTATGTGCAAAAGAAGGTCGCTATCTCCTCGCACATTCAAGAAACTTTCTTGTTGGCCAGCGAAGCTAGCTTCTGCAAGGTCTTCTGCCGTTGCACTGCTTCTTACTGCAACGAATGGAAAATCTTGAGATTTCCCTATCAATTCATTTGCTGGTTTGTTCCTTGTTTTAGAATCTTCAGCACTCAAAGTTTCATATGAATCTACAATTTCTTCTCTTAGATTTTCAGGGAACTCTGCTCTTTCAATCATCTCTCTGATTTCTTTTGTTACATTGTCTAATTGTTCTGTGTCTTCATAATCTATTTTTTCAAGAAGATTTTTTATTCTTTGGTCTAGTCCAGCACTTTTTATGAAGTAATCATAAGATTGAGCGGTAATCACAAAACCTGGGGGAACAGAAATTTTAAGATTATAAATCTCTGCAAGATTTGCACCTTTGCCTCCAGCGATAGCACCGGAACTTTTATTGAGTTCAGAGAACCATTTTATGAAACCTGTTTTTTCTTCATCGTCTTCACTTAGAACTGCTTTTTTCACCTGCATATAACATAAAAACTGAAATAGTTAATAAAGGTTTTTGTCAGTTCTTGATTTACTTTATTCTAAGAAACTTAATGCTTAATTTTATAAATAATACCCCCTTTCTTTTTTCATGGGTTTTTTTAGAAGTAGTTTTTTAGGTTTTGTATGTCTTCTTTTGTTTTCCTCGTTTTTGGTTATGAACTTGGCTTTGACTCTAGACTCCTCTCTTAAATATGAAAACGTTCAGAAAGAGATTCCACCCTTGGTAACTGAATTGACAAATGGATCTGGGGGTCTTCTTTCATTAGTTGATACAAAGGGTATTGATATCAATCAAGCAACAGATAAGGCTAAGACTGCAATGGAAACATATTGCCAAAATAACACTGAATACACTTTTGTTTTTGAAGGACGCACCATCTCTGTGCCTTGCTCATCTTTGCAAAGCGATAATCCTTTAGAATCTGTTCTTAATGAGACTGTAAGCAGCTTTGTTGGAGATTTTTATTACAAAGAATATGACTGCAGCTTTTGGAGTTGCTTGACAAAAGAAAAAGTTCCCTTTTTCCTTGTCTCTCAAAAGGCAAAGGATTACTGGCATCAACAGTTCATTTTTGCTTTAATGGCTTCCTTTGTTCTTGTGATTCTACTTTTCTTTTTAGCTGAAAGCAAAGCAAACTGGCCCGTCCTTGTTGGGGGCCTATTGATACTTTCTGCTGCCCCCATGCTTAAAATTAAAGAGTTTATATCCCTCTTTATTCCTGAAAAGATTCATGTTATTTCTCTTTTCCTAAATATATTCTTTAGCAAGGCATATGCAACATTCTGGATATCTTTCATTGTAGGTTTAGTTCTTATTGGACTTGGACTAGGATTGAAATTCTCTAATGCAGAATTTGTTAAGAATATTCTTGATAAGGTTGAGAAGAAAGAAGTTGAAAAGAAAGTAGTGGAAAAGAAAGAGATAAAGAAGGCGGGGAAGAAGAAATAGGGTTCCATAAAGTTTTTAAATAAACTATTTCTGAGAGAATTATGACCAGCGAAGAAAAATTCACATTCAGGCAAAGATGGTTCCCCGGTATTGATGATTCGGAGAAATTTTCTAAAGACAAATGGTATGCAGAGGTTATTGATTTTTTTGGAAGGTATGTCAGAACAGCAGCTGTTGGTTCTGCTCTACTTTGGGCAGGATGTCAAGCAGTTGGAAATAGCGTTGAATATTCTGATGGCCAAAGAGTTGGTGTTATAAATAAGATTTCTAATAAGGGTCTTTTTTGGAAGACATATGAAGGGGAAATGGCTTTGGAAGGACTCGTCGGAGGAAATAATGTTGCTGCTAACCTTTGGGATTTTAGTATAGACAATCAATCTAGACGCGGAGAAAATATAGATTCACTTTATTCCAAAATAAAGAAATATCAGGAAGAAGGTACAAAGGTGAAGATTACATACAAAGAACCTTTTGCAACTTGGCCTTGGAGAAGTGAAACTGATTATCTAATTCAAACTGTTGAACCTTTAGGAATTAAAAAGAAAGAATAATTCTTTTTAGACTACAATAATATTTATAAGTAAATTTGATTAAAGTTTTTTATGAAAAAAGAAATATACTCTGAAAGTGGTTATCAGCACGGACTGTTTAGCAGAGATAATTTTAAACAGTATATAAGAGAAACTGATGAAACTTTATTCATTAGTGGATTCAAAGACGTTTCAACTGGAACTTTTTTTGCTAGTTATCACTTGGGCTCTTCAGGGCTAGTTCTTAGTTACTTAAAGGCTGCTACTCCCGCTAAAAGAATTTTTGAGGTTACTGTTTCTTTAATTGGGAATAAGAGAAAAATTGGTGGAGTAGAAAAGAAAATTTTGAAGGATGCGACTCGATTCAAAGAAGACCAAAAGAGAGCAAGAAGACATCTTCATACAATTTCAGGCAATGCTTCTTTCGGTTTCGATTATCCTTCTGATTCTCCAGATGCAAATTATGATTAAAATTACTCACTCTTATTTTCTTTTTTGAATTTTTCTGAAAAGCTCTTTACGAACTTAGCATTTTCTTCAACGTTTTTCATTTCTTTTATTGAGTAAACGTTCAGTCCCGATTTGTTTTGTCTTACTGCTTTGATGTTTGCTCTCAGCCTATCATTCATCTTTTCTCCCAATAGAATTTCTCTTTCTGCAAGAGAAGAAACTTTTTTTGTGGAAGAAATTGTTGAGTCTATGCTACTAAACTGGAAAGAGCGGTTTTCATACTTTTCTATTATTGGGCCATATCCTAATGAGATTCCAAAATCCATTTTCTGCTTGAACATCTTGTTATGATGTACTAAAGCATCTTTTGCTGACTGAGCAATTTCTAATGCTGTCTTCTCATTTGTGTGAGTTTTTGTTATTGTTGGAGATAATATGAAAATGATTGAATTATTATCTTCGTATGTTACTGCCCTCTTGTCTTCAGCAGTATCCACAATTTTTTGAAGCGTTTCTATAGCACTTCCGTCTTTTGTAGAAACTGTTCTAAGATTCTTTATGTTTAACACAATTAAACTTACTTCCTGTTTTTTTCCTTTTAGAGAAGTGGAAATTTCTGCCCTACTTTTTGAGTTTATCAGTGAACCTTCCATTATTGGACCAGTACTTTCATAGCTTTCTTCTTTTCTCGAATCAGTCTTAGAAGATACAGAACCTCCGAAACTCATATTACCAAAGAAACCTCTTTTTGAACGTCTTTTTATGAATACGGCAGTACCCAACAAGAGAATTATAACTACAAAAGCCCAAATAAAAGGGTGCTCTATTAAACCTGCCCAATTCCCAGAAGCTTTTCTTACGTCTATTGCTTTTCCAGTTAGTGCTACTTGTTCAACTACTGCCCTTTCTTCCCCACTTGTGACTTGAATATTATAATTTCCGTCTGGTGCAGTAATGGTGTACTTCTGACTTTTTCCAACGTCGAGATGAACATCAACATTCACAGACTCACTTCCTATTTTAATGAGGGCTGTTTTGTTGTAAGGAACATTCCCAACATTCGTTATAGTTATTGTACTGTTAAGAATCTCTACCTTTATTGCCTCATTTTCTAATATCTTAACTTTTACTTCGCTAGTTATTTTATTTGAAACAGCAACAACAGTCCAGGAAGAAGGTGGTTCGTTATAAGCCACGGGAAATTCGTGGAATTCATCTGTGCTAACTTCAACCTGCTCTAAAATTTTGTTGTTTTCATTTTTTATAGATATGAACGATAATGACTGCATCTTCTCGCCAGTTTGGTCGTGAAGAATTGCTTTAACGACTAATTTTGTTCCGGGCTGTACTTCGGGATTTTTAAAAACAATTTCTAAACTGGTTGGAATTTGTTTGACCAGAATATTTTGGTCTATAGATCCTTGGTTTGTTGTTAACCCGTTAACATCTTGTTCATGGGCTTCTAATTTCAAAAGATAAGTTCCTGCTTTAATACCCTCTGGAAGAACAAGGCTAATTGAAAAAGCACCTTTAGTTACGGTTCCTCTTTGGCTTATGCTTGATGAATTACTTTCTATTATTGAAAGTTCTACCAAACCATTAAGACTCTCTCCATTCTCTTTGGAGGCGTCCCCAGAAACAGTTATAGTTTCTCCTGGAGAAAATTCTAAATTTTTAAAAGTTGTTAGGATAGTTATTGAATCTGAAACTTTGAATTCGTTTGTTAGTGAAAAATCTCCACCAAGGAATGTTTTTATTTTACAAGTCCCTTTCATGTTTCCTATAACATCTTCGGTTAAAACTAACGATGCTTCAATTTTTTTCTCTTCTCCTGCTGGAAGATTGATGCCATTCTTGTAGAAATTTGCTTGTTTTCCATCACAGAGAATATCTATTTGAAGAAATCCCGAAATAGCTTTTGGTGATTTTATAGTAAGGGGCACATTGACTACATCCCCTAAACTGTAAACTGCATTTGGTTGTTTGTCAATTATTATTTCTGAAGATATTAACGGAAGAAGAAGAAATATTGCAAATAGTATCACGACTTTTTTCATAAACCCCTCAGGGTAAACTTATTTATAAATATTTAGCCGTTTTGATGTAAAGTTTAAAAATAAGACATCCATAATTAAGATATGGAAAAAGGTGAGCACAAAGTGAACCCTTGGGAAGTTTCTGGAAAGATTGATTATGAAAAACTGATTAAAGAGTTTGGTGTGTCAAAAATTGATGAAAAACTTCTTCAGAGGATAAAAAAACATACAAAGGAAGTTCACTTCATGCTTAGAAGAAACGTTTTCTTCGCAAATAGGGACTTAAACTGGCTTCTTGATGAATATGAAAAGGGAAATTCATTTTTTCTTTATACTGGAAGGGGTCCTTCGGGTCCAGTACATTTAGGGCACTTGGGCACTTGGATGTTCACAAAATGGCTTCAGGATAAGTTTGGGGTAGAACTATGGTTCCAATTCACAGATGACGAAAAATTTTTGTTTAAGGACTTGTCTTATGAAGAAGTTCAAAAATGGACTTATGAAAACATGTTGGACGTAATTGCTTTAGGATTTGACCCTAAAAAAACTCATTTCCTTGTTGACACTAAACACGCCGGGTTGATGTATCCTGAAGCAATTAAATTTGCAAAGAGGATTAACTTTTCAACCCTTAAATCTGCTTTTGGGTTTACAGACAGCAACAATATAGGACAGATATTTTATACAAGCATGCAAGCTGTTCCTGCAATTATTCCTTCAATTTTGAAAAAAAAGAATGTTCCATGTTTAATTCCTCTGGCAATAGATCAAGATCCCCATTTCCGTGTAGCTAGGGATGTTTATCCTAAGCTAGGTTATTACAAGCCTGCAATTATACACGGAGTTTTTCTCCCACCTTTAACGGGCGTTTCTGGAAAAATGGATAGCAGTACCTCTTCTTCTGCCATTCTAACTACAGATTCTCCAAAAGAAGTTGAAACGAAAATAAAGAAATACGCTTTTTCTGGAGGCGGAGAAACCGTTGAAGAACACAGAAAGAAAGGCGGCAATCCTGATGTGGATGTTTCCTTCCAATACTTGAGAATGTTTTTTGAACCGGATGATAAAAAGCTTGCTCAAATTGAGAAAGATTACAGAAGTGGAAAGCTTTTGACTGGGGAGCTTAAGATGTATTTAATAGAAAAGATAAATGCTTTCTTGAAGGAACACCAGAAAAAAAGAGAAAAGGCAAGAAAAGAGATTGATAAGTTTTTGTTTAAATAATTTTTTAAACTCGGTTTAACTTTGTTTTATATGAAGATTTTAGCCTTACATGTTGATTACATAAAGTTCAAACCATTGAAAAAAGCTTTGAAAAGTATTGAAGAACTTTCTGAAGATGAAAAGAAAGAAAAGAAAGTTTCAGAAGCTTTGGTTATTCTAACAGCTGTTGAAAAAGGGGATGCTGTTAACAGTTCCGTAATGGAACTTGTGAAAAATGTTAAAGACATTGCCGGGCAAGTGAAAGCTAAAAATATAGTTCTTTATCCTTATGCGCATCTCTCAAACAATCTTTCAAATCCAGAAACTGCGGTTGAGATTTTGGAAAAAGCTGAAAAAGAGCTTAACAAAGATAAAAATTTCAAAGTTACAAAAGCACCTTTTGGATACTACAAAGAGTTTGAACTAAAGGTTAAAGGGCATCCTCTTTCTGAATTGTCGAGGGAAATTAGGGAAAAAGGTTCAGAAAACATTGTTCAAACTGGAAAAACTGTAAAAATTCAAGAAGATTATGATCCAGAGCAACTTCTTAGAGAAATTTCAAAATCAAAGCTAGACACGTCAAAACTGAAAGACAATGACCACAGAATTATCGGAAGAGAAATGGACCTTTTCAGTTTCAGCGAGGTTGCTCCTGGAATGGTTTTTTGGCACAATGATGGTTTGATTATAAGAAACGAGCTGATTAGTTTTTGGAGAGAAGTTCATAAGAAAGAAGGTTACGAAGAAATTTCAACACCACAGATGATGGATTCCAAACTTTGGAAAATTTCTGGACATTGGGACAAGTACAAAGATAATAATTTTATTTCTGAATATGAAAGTAGGCCGTTTTTATTGAAACCAATGAATTGCCCTGGTGGAATGTTAGTTTATCGAGCAAAGCCTAAGAGTTACAAAGACCTTCCTCTAAAAGTCGCAGAGATGGGTGTTGTCCATCGTGTTGAACTTTCCGGGGTTTTATCTGGATTGTTTCGTATGATTCAATTTACTCAAGATGATGCCCATTTGTTCTGTGCAGATGAGAAGCAGGTAAAAGAAGAAATCAAAAAAGTGACGGATTTGATTTACTTTTTCTATGACAAGTTTAAACTTAACTTTGACCACGTTGAACTTTCTACGAGGCCGGAAAAAAGAATTGGTTCAGACAAACAATGGGATATTGCGGAGAAGATTTTGGAAGACACTTTAAAAGAACTTAAAATCAAGTATAAAATAAACAAAGGAGATGGTGCTTTCTATGGCCCTAAGATTGATTTCCATGTAAAAGATTCTTTGGAAAGAACTTGGCAAGTTTCAACAATTCAACTTGACTTTTCAATGCCCGAAAGATTTGACTTAGAGTATGTTGATACAAACAATACAAAGAAAAGGCCAATTATGTTACATCGAGTTATTTATGGTAGTTTGGAGAGATTTATTGGAATTATTTTAGAACATACAAATGGGCGTTTGCCAACATGGTTAGCGCCAAATCAGGTTAGAGTTTTAAGCTTTACAGATAGAAACGAAACATATGGAAAGAAAATTGTAAAACAACTTGCAGAAAATGTTCCTGGGCTTAGAGTTGACGCTGACTTTAGGTCTTTACCTGTTCCATCGAAAGTTAGGGAAGCGGAACTTGCCAGAATTCCGTACATCATCGTTGTTGGTGATAGAGAAGAAAAAGATAAAAGCATTGCGATTAGAACTCGTGGAGATTCAAAGATAAAAAGCTCTAAGCCTGAAAAGTTCATTGAAGATTTAAAAGAGGAGATTGAAGAAAGAAAATGAAAGAGAGTAGAAACAATAAAAATAAAAAAGCTACAAAAAATGTAGCATCAATGGTAACACAAAAAGTCTTCACGGACTACTCCGTTTTAAGTTTCAACAACTATATAAATGTTTTCCATTTTGATTATCACGCAGGGTTTGCTCCAGTAGCATCAATGGTAATGCACTCGCCTTAAGAGCGAGGTCTTCACGGACATTCGGGTTCGATTCCCGACTGGGGCGATCCTGCATCAGTTTCAACAAATAAAACAAAAATGAAAGCCACAGTTTACATAAAAAAAGTGAAAGAGTCTAAAGAATTTAAGACTTTTATGAAAGAGGACCCTAAAGCTTATTTGTGTTCTTTATTTTTTACAAGAGATTTCGTTGAAAAACGTGATGACACTCAAGTTGATTTTTATTCGCCTAAAACAAAAATGATTATCAGCTTCAAGGTTGGAAAGGAAGTTGAAAGGGCTCCTTTGGGAAAGAAAGCAGAGACGCTGACACATAAAAAGTTTGTTCCAAAACCGCTGAAAGATACAATAAAAATGGATGTTGATGAAATGGAACCTACTTTAATGGATGAGATGCATAACAGAGGAATGACTTACAGCATTGAAAAAATCCTTGCATTCGTTAACATAACTGACGGAGAAGTTATATGGAATTGCACTGCGTTTTTGAAAGGTTTAGGTTTGCTTCAGGCACATGTTGAAGACAAAACAGAAACGGTTTTGTTTATGGATAAGAAATCTTTCTTTGATTTATTAAGGTTTACAAAAGGTGGAGCGAGTTCGGGAACAGGACCAGCATTAGGACCTTCGAAAGTGCAGCCAGGACAAGTTAAAATTATTGATTTAGGCAAGAAAGAAGATTTTGTTAAGAAAGAAAAGAAATAGTTCTTAATGGGCAAGAAAGAAGTAAAATAAAAGAAATAAAGTAGGTTCTATCCAAATTAAAAAATTTAGGAAATTCTGTTAAAGTTACTTGTTTAGGATTACTTTTTCACCAGGGTAAATTAAGTCAACGAAGCCATCTTGTCCTGAAACAAGTTGCCCATCAACTACTTTGTATACGTCTCTTTCCAATCCAAATCCACTTCTCTGCTGTATTGCAGGAAGAGAGTCGTAAATGGCTTTTCCTCTAAGTCCTAGTTCGTCATAAACTATCTTAGACAGGAAGTCTCCCCTTTTCACTTCGTATTCAGTCTCAACCACTGCTGGTTGAAATACTGCTGGTGTTGGTACTTCAATTGGCTTATCTCCTCTTCCGCAAGCGGATGGAGCTGCCATAATCAAAGCGCCTAGTCCTAAAGAAGCAACGTAGTAAGATGCTCTTTTCATATCTTATTCAAAATTGAGAAGTTTATTAATATTTTTATTCCACAGAATATGCTTTTAATTAAACGCCCAGAGCGAACTACGACAGGGAGTTAGGGTAAACCGCTTCAGTCCCATTCAAAAGCACCAATTTTTTCCCCATTTATTTCTCTTATAACACGAATTATATCCTCTTCAGGAATATCTTCCGTCCCATCTTCGTTGACTCTAATAGTACATCCCTCTAGATACCTTCCTTTTATGATTTTATTTGTCAGCATTTTTCCATATTTCTGTTCAATTTCTGACATTTTCATTTTATTTCTTTCAAGTCTTGTTTTATTTTTAGCATCTTTGTTTTTAAATCAGGCAAATCTTTCTTAATTATATTCCAGACAATATCCATATCAACACCAAAATAATGATGAATCATCTTGTCTCTTGTTCCAGATATTTCTTTCCATCCAATTTCTTTATGACTGTTCTTAAGGCTTTCCGAAATGTTTTTCACAGCCTCTCCGATAACCTCTATCTCTCTTATTATCGCACTTTTTTTTAATCTGTTAGAAATCAATTTTTCTTTAGACAAGCCTTTTGAAAAATCTTCTATTGCCCTTATACTATCCAAGACATGTTCAATAAATACAGAATCATCTTTAGAGGTCATATTATTCTAATCTCCTCCTTTAAGATTCTATCTTTCAAGTAAGGGCTCAGTCCATTATAACTTACCAAATCAACTTTTATTTTTAATTTATTTTCAAGCTCAAACTGAATTCTAAAAAAACCAAAACCAATTCCTTCTGGAGGCTCAACAAGAATATCTATGTCACTATCTTTTCTTGCTCCCCCTTTGACATAACTACCAAAAATCCCTGCCTTCTTTACCTTGTTCTTTCTTAATATCTTCTTTATTTTAAGAATAATCTCATTAAGAGACTTTAACATTTTCTCTTTGTTTAATATGACGTCTGCTTCTTTTTCTTTCAGTAATAATTCATCATTAAATAAATTTCTTCCAAGATAAATTCTTCTTTTTCTAAATTTTTCGCCTTCTCTTATAGTCCTAACTCTATAATAATACTTTTTGTTACCTTTCCTCTTAGTCTCAGTATATGTCATGATATTCACACGGGCACAATACTTATAAAACTTTCTATGTGGACGTATTAAAGATATTCCAAAAACTTAGGTTCTTACTCTTTTAAGAAAGAAACTATACTGTCTAAAATCTCTTTAAATTTTTCAACCTTTAAGGAACCTATTTTGTATTTAACTCTTGTACTTTTTATAGAAGTAATTTTATCAATTCTTACATAACTATCCTTTTTTAAACCACCCGTTATAAAATCTTTACTATTTAGGGGAACTTCTACTGATTTTTCTTGTGGTTTCGCAGTTATTTGACAAATAATCAAATCTTCACCTTTAGGGACTTTTAACACTAATGCAGGTCTTCTCTTGAATTGTGTTAAATCTGAAAATGGGAAATCAAGAACTACAACATCTCCTCTTACAAATCCTTCCATGCTTCATCCTCGTCTTTATTGAGCCAAGTTTCAGCAAAAGAAGATTCAGATAATAATGCCAAATCATTAACAGATTTTTTCAAAATAATTTCATCATCTTTCTGAATTACAATTAGCTTATCTCCCTCTTTGATGTTTTTACGCATTTCCAGGGGAATAACTACCTGCCCTCTTGAACTCATTTTGGTTGTATCAATTATCATAAATAAGATTAATCTTACTTATATTTAAATGTTTTGTTACCAACGCCCCAACCGGGATTCGAACCCGGGTCACGGCCGTGCTTTCTCGCTTCACTCGAAGTCATCTCGTGTGACGAGCTGAAAGGGCCGCATTCTTGGCCTCTGAACTATTGGGGCTTATTCTTCCTAGTCCAATAAAGCTTAGCGGAATCTTCCGATTCCAGCCTGAACTATTGGGGCTCACTCACTTTGTTCGTTCACCCTGCTTTGTATCTCAGACAAATCAAGGCTCCTTAGTTTAATTTTCACTAGGAATACTACATTAATCAAATAAATACGGTTTTTAAAGATGACTACCTGTATTGTGTAGACACGTGACATATGTTCTAAGTCGCCCGCAGTAATTAATGAGCAGGTTTTAATAATCTTTATAAGATCTACTCAATTATCTTTTTTATGAAATTTGAAATAGATGTTTGTGGTTCAGATATATTCAACGACGATTATGTTATTTGTATAACTGACGGCGACGGGATAATTCAAGGATTCAAATTTAGTAAAGAACTGACAGCAGAAATAGTTGGAAAATGGGTAAGGGGAAAATATAAATATAAACACAGTGCAAGCAAACAGGGTATTTTTAAGGTAAGACTTTATTGTATAATTCTTTATCATCTGTTCAAGGCAATTCCTAATTGTAAAGAAGTAGACCTCTACATCTGCAGAGACTTTTATGGTCGTGAAAATGAAATTAAACAAAATTTGCATTATTTCTTAGAAGAAAAATGTCAAATAAAAATAAATAACCTTGTTTATGGGAAATTGCCTCCTGATTCTGATGCTCATTGGTATGCATATTTAATGCACAAAGATAAATACAACAAGCTACCAACTTATGTTAATATAAAAATTGAAGAAATAGAACCCTTCCTACATGAATTTAATATGGTACCAAAGGGTCTTAAGACCGAACCCTAATTTGCCCACACCAACTAATTAGATGCGAACTCTTTAGCAATTGGTAATCTCAAGAGTGTATCCTGATTTAAAAGCTTTTCCCTATTTTGTGAATAAAATTCATAATTTCGAGGCTTTATCAACTTTTAACTTAACAAAATACCCCCTTAGGTATTACCTCTCTCTAAGATAACAGCATTTTTATTACCCTACTTTTCATGCTTCTCTAAGAAAGATTTTATTGCAAAGTAACTGCCCCCAAAAAGAATTATTCCTGGGATTAAGGCAACTCCTAAAGTTGGTGCTAAGGCAACAGTTCCAATAGTGCCTATGACTCCTGCTCCAGTGCTTTCAAGAATTTTAGACATTAAAGGTATCTCTGTTTCTACGTTCTTTTCAAGTGAATCTATCTGCATCAAGTACTTCCCATCGCGGAAGACTTTAACCTTTTTTTCCTCTTCAGACACAAGGATTACAATGTTTCCTTCTTTTGAGGCTGTTATGGCTGCGGCGTGTCTTGTACCAAAACCAATGAGGGGTTTTGTGTTCTTGATTAGTGCCCCATAGTCAATAAGATTCCCTTCCGTGTTTATTATGACTGCCCCATCTATGACTGCTAAACCCTTAAGAATCTTTTCAGCTCCTGTTTCAAAGATGTTTAGGTTTCCAAATTTTTGCTCCATTAATCTTTCGTATTTTACCTTGTTCCCAATTACAAAAAGAGCACCATTTCCCTCTCTTGCAATTTCTATTGAAATCTTAAGGATTTTTTCTTCTATTTGTTTTAAAGAGTTTTTTACCATTTTTATTAAAATGAGCCCGCTCGGATTTGAACCGAGGACCCCTGCCTCTCTTAGAATAAATCTAAAAGATTTTCTAATTCTAATGAATTAGTTTCATATAAGAGCAGTGCTCTGGACCAGGCTGAGCTACGGGCTCGTTAGTTAACCTTCATCTCAGATGGTTCTGCGTTAGCATTGGACCAGGCTGAGCTACGGGCTCCCTAACCATAAAAAGATGGAGATAAGCGTATTTAAAATTTATCTAAACACCTTAAAGGCAAAGAACTCCCAAAATTAAGTTTTAATCAAAAATTGGGCTATTTTATTGCAAAAATTAGCCCGTTTTCTAAAGATTGTTTTTACCGTACAATTTCTCAAGTAAGTAAAAACTTAGGAAATGCTCCATCGTCGGTAAATATACTTTTTCCCTACGCGTAAGTAAACTTTATAAAATAGAAAATCCTTGGTTTGTTATCAAAAGAGGAACAATGAGGTTGAGTAGTGATAACTGTTACAGTACTAGTAAGAGAATTCTAAGAAATTTTTCCACAATTTTTATATTTTTTTCTGTGATTTTTCTTTTTTCCGGGTTAATTTCTTTCGAGCTCAGCGGAGGGAAAAATGAAAGAATTTGATTACTATATCTTTATAGATTATTCCGAAAATTTGATTGGGTATTCTATAATAGAAAAAGAAAAGATTAAGGAGCTACTTCCGAAAATTTCCAAATTTACCCATTATAAAGAATTGAAGTATAAGCCTGCTTATGTTCATTCAATTAAAAAAATAATGGATAAAAGTGCAATTCTTGATTTTTTTACTAAATACAAAATTAAAGAAATGAGGCAGAATATGGAAATCTACCTTGATGTCCTTGCTTTTTTGAAGCAACACAATAATTGCATAATTTTCATTTCCGTTGACAATCATGAATATTCTAATTTCAAGAAATTTGTTAAGATAATTGATGGAGAAAAAACAGTGGTTAAGCAAGAGAGTCAGTTACTTAAGGGAACTCCTGAATATCAGGCGAGCCTAGTTTTAGATACATTGCTAAATTTGGAAAGATTAAGGAGGAAAAATGTATAATAGAATCGGGGGCTCGTCTAACCTACTAACCGCATCATCGCAAAGCGAGCACGGGATTCGTCAGAACCCTTCCATCTACTATAGAGAACACAAGAAAATGAACTATAAAAATTTAATGGCTTTCAGAGAATACAGGGTAAGAGCGTCCGTCAATCCTACTCCCCATAACAAAATATGGCTTTCGTCAGGTCGCGTTCCCCTATATACTTGCCTCAATGTGTCTGAATATTTAAACTTTTCTCTTATAAAAAATGGCTAAAAAAACACCTTTAATACTCCGGATTTTCGTAGTTTTCATAACTTTAGCTTTTAGCTTTTGGTCTTTTGGGATTATTGGTATTGGAACGGTTTCTGCTGCTGAAATCAATGACACCTTTCATATCAATCTTCAAACAACTTATGCAAA
>JBBSYF010000022.1:0-3466 GCA_038045405.1 Nanobdellota archaeon
GCGCCCTCATAATATTTAAATAATCCATAGCTCTAGATTGGATATGGAAAAAGACATTGGAAAGATAAAGAAAGGGGAATATCAAGGAAGTGTAACAGAAATTGTTTTGGGTATCAGGGAGTATAATGGAAAAGTCGGTTTAGACATAAGAGAATTTGTATCGGGAGGAAAGTACACTGGCCCTACAAAAAAAGGCTTAAGAATTCCGGCTGAAAGCTTCAAAGAGTTCAAAGAAATGATTAATTCAATAGATGAAAAAGATTTGGAAGTTTCGGGAGCTGCAAAGGAAAAAACAGAAGGCTACAAAGAAAGCCAGAAAAAACCAGCACACAATAACGCACAGAAAACTCTTCCAGAAAAAGATGTCAAAGAGGAGATAGAAGAAGAAAGTGAAGAAGAAGAAAGCGAATTCGAAGATTACTAATTCTTTACAAAGAGTGTAATAATTTTATTAAACCAGTTTTGCAAACCATATAACTGCTTTGATAACAGCTGCAATAAGAATTATCAACAATCCCCACATCATTCCCCTCTTTTCATGATAAGAACTCATTCCAATAAAGGCAAGTCCTATCAGAGCTATAATGATGAGAAGTGGATCATACCATTGCATCTCCGTTTCAGTAAAATAATCCTTAAATAACTTTCGATAAGCTTTAATATAAACTGAAATAAAGAAGACTATTAACTTATAAAAAAGTTAGAAATTTTTCTCTAAATATGAAAACTAAAATTACGAATAAAACTGTTCCAACGAGTGATGAAATAGAGTAATTATCTTTATGATTTTTTCCACCGATTAAAAGATAAGTCAGTTCATCCATAAACAACCCAAAACCAACAGCGTATAGTTCTAAAGTATTCAGTAAAATAGCTACTGGAATTAAAACAACTCCAAACATATAATGATGAAGTCTAAATCCTTTGATGGTGGGACTAGGCAATGGTTTTAGATACAAAAGTAGTCTAGTTACAATTACTGTTAAAAAGAATATAAGGAAAAAATAATTATTTACATTCATTATTATTACTATAGGGCATCGCCCCATAAAAACCTTTTTAATCTGAGCATTTCTTTTATTCTTATGAAAACGCTAACTAAAATCCGCCAACCCATAGTTACAATCTGCGGGCACGTAGACCATGGGAAAACAAGTATTTTAGATTCACTTAGAGGGAGCTCCGTTCAAGAAAAAGAGGCCGGGGGGATAACACAAAGAATCTCTTTCACTTCTTGCCCTGGAGCACAACTAAAATCTTCTTTCCCATTTATAGAAAAACAAATAGAGCTAAATGTTCCAGGTTTCCTTTTCATTGACACGCCAGGACATGCAGCATTCACAAACCTTAGAAAGCGTGGCGGTTCTTTGGCAGACCTTGCAATTCTCGTAATAGACATCAATGAGGGAATAAAACCACAAACGGCAGAGGTAATCCAAATGTTGAAGAAGAATAAAGTTGCTTTTGTAATTGCTTTAAATAAAGTAGACAAAATTCACGGGTGGAAAACAGGAAAAGATAATGTTAGCTTCAAGCAAAGAATAGAGTCGCAGCCACTCAACGCCAAGCAGGATTTTAATGAAAAGTATATGACTTTAATGGGCTCTCTTCAAAGCCATGGGTTCGATTCTGATTTATTTTATAACATAACAGACTTCACAAAAAAAGTCGCGTTAGTTCCTTGTTCTGCAAAAACTTTGGAGGGTTTGCAAGAGTTAGTTCTTGTACTCTGCGGTTTAAGTCACAAATATCTTCAAGAAAGATTAACTTTGGGGAAGGATGCAAAGGGAATTATGTTAGAAATAAAAAGTGCTTCCGGAAGTCAAGGAAAATATATTGAAGCAATTCTTTACGATGGTGAACTTTCCAAAAAAGATGAGATTGCAG
Organism: Nanobdellota archaeon; assembly: GCA_038045405.1. Lineage (GTDB taxonomy): Archaea > Nanobdellota > Nanobdellia > Pacearchaeales > GW2011-AR1 > ASMP01. The sequence continues at coordinate 1,888 of JBBSYF010000022.1, forward strand.
TTGCTGGTTTTTCTGGAAAACCAATAGTAACAAAAATAAGAGTAATGGAAGAGATTATGCCTCTTTCAACAAAGTTCAAACCAGTTGATTCCGTGCAAGCAGCAACAGGTTTGCGTTTGCAACTTGTAGAAAAAGAAGATATACTCCCAGGTATGCCCTTCGTTCTTTATAAAAATAATCTTGAAGAGATTGAACAAATTTTCAAAAAGGAAATTGCAGAAAGTATCAAAACAGACAGTCATGGAATCATTGCAAAAGCAGATTCTCTTGGAAGTCTCGAAGCACTTCTTTCTATACTGAGACAGGAAAATATTCCCGTTCTAAAAGCAGGAGTGGGAAACGTAAACAAGGCAGATGTTGTCAACGCAAAAGCCAATCTTCAAATAAACGAACTCGATGCAGTAATTGTTGGATTTAACATTTCTGTTGATGAAGGAGCCAAAGAAATAAGCGGCGATGTGACTATTCTGACTGATGATGTTGTTTACAAATTAATTGAAAACATCCAGAAATTCCGTTCAGAAAAAACAAAAGAGATAGAAAAAGAAAGACTTATGGGATTAACTGCTTTGGGAAAAATTCGGGTTTTACATCAGTACGTTTTCAGAAATACGAGCCCAGCAATATTTGGTGTTAAAGTTGAAGCGGGGAAAATTAATTCTGGATTGAGTCTTATTGATGATAAAGGGGAAAAAGTTGGAAAAATAAAGAATTTACAATCTGAGAATAAATCGGTAAACGAAGCTCACGAAGGAATGGAACTTGCAATCTCAATGCCGGGAATTAACTTTGAAAGACGTATTAAAGAAGTAAACTTTCTTTATTCAGATATTGCGGAATCACAATTCAGGAATTTCAAAAAAAACAAAGACCTTCTCTCTTCTTCTGAAATTTCTCTTTTACAAGAACTTGCAATAATAAAGAGAAAAGAAAAAGCAGATTGGGGAATGTAATTTTCCAAAGGTTTACTGCTTGGGAAGATTTAAAAATCAATTTCTCGGTTAATTATCATGCCATTCAAGATAAATATCTCAGAAAAGTCTGGAAAGACCTACAAGTTGGAGCTTGAAAGCGAAGAACTTCTTGGTAAAGAACTTAATGACAAAATCCATGGAAAAGAGCTTTCTCCAGATTTAGAAGGTTATGAACTTGAAATAACGGGAACAAGCGATAAGGCAGGATTTACTTCTATGAAAGACGTTCCGGGTGTTGGACTAAAAAAAGTTCTGCTCACGTATGGAAAAGGATTGCATAAAAGACCTAGAAAAGAAGGAAAAAAGAAACGTTCAAATATGAAGCCTAAAGGATTGAAAATGAGAAGAACTGTTAGGGGTAGAGCCATTTCTGCAGACATCATTCAAATTAACATGAAAGTTTTGAAAGCGGGGAAAAAATCTCTCGCCGAGATTTTCCCAGACCAAGGCGCAGGAAAAGAAAAGAAAGAAAACCGTGCCTCTAAGCGAAAAAAGAAGCACACTGAAGCTAAAGCACCAAAAACAGAAACAGCAGCCGAGTAATTTCTAAAGTGAACCTCCCCGCAGCAAGCTACGGGGCATCCAAGAAATCAATTAATTTTAAC
>JBBSYF010000023.1:0-15453 GCA_038045405.1 Nanobdellota archaeon
GAACAACACTTCCAGGGTAGATTAATTTTTACCCTGGGACTTTTTCAACAGAGCCAGACAAATAACAAACCTTAAAAGTTGAGAATTCTCAGATAATTAATGCCCACTTTTATTTTAGAAACATGGTTAGAATTCATACTATAACTTTGGACGGTAAAACTTACAATCTGGGTTTCAAGGTTGTTACAAAAGACTTGAAATCTCTGGGACTCCGTAAAAATCCAAACATAATCCAATATCCTGTTGGAGAATGGTATTTCCTTCCTGAAGAAAGGATAAGAGAAGGTAAAAAAGATTTTGGAGGAATATGGGTAGCAAGAACATTGTCTGGTGCAGAGATGTTAAGAAAGTACATGCGGAAAAAACATTCAACAAGAACAAGAATTTTTAGGTCTGCATTGGATGAAATCCTTTACTCTAATGATTATCGTATGAAAACTAATGGAATTAGAATGTTTGAAGAAATTTTCTAATTTAAGCAACCCCTTTACTTTTCCTTATAAAAAACCTTTTAAGTAGTGGATTGTACAATAAATCAGTAAGAAATAAGCCCACTTCGCATAATGGTATTGCACGAGATTGCTAATCTCGGCCCTTCGGGGCTCGCAGGTTCGATTCCTGCAGTGGGCGCTTATTCTTCCTTTCGATTCCATCGAAAAACATTATAAATATGTTTTTCTATAAACATAAATGATTATCACTGCAGGTGTGATTTTTGCTCTTATAGCAATGGTTGGATGGGGTTTTGGCGACTTTTTTATACAAAAATCGGCGAGAAAATCTGGAGACTGGGAAACTCTTTTCATCATAACTTTTTTCGGAGCCCTGGCCTTAACACCTTTTGTGTATCATGAAATTCCTGCATTATTCTCGTTCAATAAATCTCTTTGGATAATGTTCTTAGCTTCTGCTATTCTTTTTTTCGCAGCCCTTCTTGATTTTGAGGCTCTAAAAAAAGGTAAGCTTGATGTTGTGGAGCCCATATGGTCTTTAGAAATTCCAATATCCGCCTTTCTTGCTTTTTTGATTGTTCGAGAGTCTGTGAGTATCCTTCAAGTAAGTCTCATTATTTTCTTAATAGTTGGGCTTGCTCTCGTCTCTTTTAAATCAAAAGTTTTTTCCAAAAAAGTTTATTTTGAGAAGGGAGTTTTAATCGCCGCTCTTGCTGCAACTTTAATGGGTGCCGCAAACTTTTTTGTTGGCTACGGATCTAGAGCCACAAATGCTCTTATGATGAACTGGTTCCTTAATGTTTTCATGGCCGTTTTCTCTTTTGCATTTATTATATACACTTCGGATTTTGGAAAAATGTTGAAACACTTCAAAACAGAGAAAAGAACATGGCTTTCAATGTCTATTTTTGATAATATTGCTTGGATAGCTTTTGCGTTCTCGATGACTCTTTCCCCTATAGCCATAACTGTAGCTTTATCTGAGAGTTACATTATCATCGCCGTACTTTTAGGAGTATTTGTCAATAAAGAGCTCCTGCACAGCCATCAAAAGATTGGTTTGATGATAGCAATTGCTTCCGCCTTAGTTCTTGCAACAACAATAGCATAATCTTAAACTGACTGAGCAGAGGTGATAAACGTTTAAAAACAGGTTTTTGTTTTTCATGTCATCATGAGCACTTTAATTCTTGGTATTGATGACGCAGGGCGAGGCCCAGTCATTGGGCCTATGGTGCTTGCTGGTTGCCTTGTTGATTCAGAAACTGAAAAAGAATTCAAAAAACTTGGAGTAAAAGACAGCAAACAATTAACTCAAAAAAGACGTGAATTTCTTGAGAAAATAATAAAAGAAAAAGTAAAAGGTTTTGAAACCGTCGTGATAACACCTAATGAAATAGACACAAGCAACAAGGAAGGAATTAAATTAAACGAAGTAGAGGCTTTGGCAGCTGCAAAAATAATTAACAAATTAAATCCAGAAAATGAAAAAATAAAAGTTATTGTCGACTGCCCCTCTGTTTCAATAAAAAGCTGGCAAGATTATCTCAAGATGCACATAAAGAACCTTTCTAATCTTGAAGTTTCATGTGAACACAAAGCAGACATAAATCATGTTTCCGTTTCAGCAGCATCGATTCTTGCAAAGTCTCAAAGAGAAAGAGAAATGGATAAACTAAAAAAAGAATTCGGAGATGAAATCGGTTCCGGTTACGGTGCAGACCCTGTTACAAAGAAATTCCTTGCAAAAAACGCTGCAAACCCCAAACATACCAAGCTCTTTAGAAAAACATGGTCAAACTGGCAGAAAGCCAACCAAGACTCAAAGCAGAAAAAGCTGTTTTGAAACTACAAATTTAAAAAGATTAAAACCTTTGCCAGTAAAGAATGGTTGATGAAAAAAAGGTTCCGATTGGGGTAAAGATAATCTCTGTTCTTTTTATTCTGGCAGGACTTCTGAGGATTTATAGCCTGATATCTATTTTTTTAGTATGGTCAATAATCTCTCAATCTAAATTATTAATTATTACTCACATCATTTCTCCTGTCTCAGGTATCTTTGGGATTTTCATTGGAATTTTTTTGTGGAAAGGAAAAAACTGGGCAAGAATTACATCAATAATACTAACTTCTTTTGGAATTATTTTGGTAATCTTGTATGCACCTTTTATATTTGATTACAACTATGGCTTACAAAATTTTCTTTTAATATTTAACTCTTTGATAGTTGGACCATCTCTTCTTCCATTTTCTCAAATTTTTTCTGGTCTTGATACGTACTCTATTAACCTTATTATTCTTGGATACTTGGTTTTATTCTTTAACCTTTGGATAATAGGTTATCTTTTATTTAGCAGTAAGGTAAGGGAAGCATTCTCCTAAACTTGTTTAAAATCCTCCCCCGAATTCTTTAAAAATAACCATTAACTCTTTTTTGTGATGAGTTTCATTAAAAGATTGGTGATGCACGGTTTCAAAAGTTTTCCACGAAAAACAGAAATCCCATTCACCCCTGGAATAAATGTAATTCTTGGTCCCAATGGAAGTGGTAAAAGTAATGTTTCTGATGCCTTGTGCTTTGTTCTAGGAAGGTTGAGCATCAAATCGATGCGTGCTGCTAAAGCAGAAAATTTAATATTCCTCGGAACAAAAGATGCCTCTCCGGCAAAAGACGCTTCTGTGGAAATAGTCTTTGACAATTCCGCAAAGATTTTCTCAATAGAAGGGGATGAATTAGCAATCAAAAGAATAGTAAGAAGAACGGGACAAAGCATTTACAAAATAAATGGGGAAACTAAAACAAGACAGGAAGTCATAACTCTTCTTTCCCAAGCAGGAATAGACCCTAATGGATTCAACATCATTCTTCAAGGGGAAATACAAAATTTCGTGAGAATGCAACCTGTAGAAAGACGTGGAGTTTTGGAAGAAGTTTCCGGAATTTCTTCTTACGAATCAAGAAAAGAAAAAGCTCTTCACGAGCTAGAAAAAACAGAAGAAAGGTTGAAAGAAGTTAGCTCGATTCTTAGAGAAAGAACCTCTTATCTTAACAACCTTGAAAAAGAAAGACAACAAGCATTAAGATTCAAAAAACTTGAAGCTGATTCTCGTAAATTTAAGGCAAGCATAATTAACAACGACTTAGTCAAGAAAAAGAAAGAAGCTGAGAGGATAAACTCTGATATAGAAGATGAAAGAAAAGAAACTGAAAAAATAAGAAGAGGCATTAGTGAAATAGAGTTCCAAATAACCAGCCACAAATCAAAAGTAGATGAATTAAATCTCACGATGCAAAAGTCTACAGGGCTTGAACAGGAAAAACTTAACAAAGAAATAGCAGACTTAAGAGCAAACTTGGCAGGAATGGAAGTTAACCTCAAAAACCAAGAAAATCGTTTATTGAATCTATTAAAGCAGAAACAAGACGCTCAAGAACAGTTGAAAGAAATGGAAAATTCTGTTAAAAATTTGAAAAACGAACCAGTAACGGAAGACAAGACGAGAAAGGAACTTAACGAAAAAAAGAAACTATTTGAAAAACTTGAAGAACAGAGAAAGAAGTTTTATATGATTAAATCCGAACTGAATTCAACTAAAGAAAGAGTCCTGGATAAGACTAATCTTTTGCAAACATACGAAAATGAATCTGACTTCTTGTTAAAGCAGATAGAAATCACATCTTTAGAGATTTCTGACATAAAAACAAATCAACTAAAACTTGATAAATTAAACGAGCACCTTTTCCAACTTAAAGTTTCCCTCAACAAACAGTCCAAGAGAAGAATTGAGCTTGATAAAAATATTTTAGTAAACAAAATGGAGATTGAGAATCAACACAAGATAATTGAAAAGATTTCTAAACTGGACATCTGCCCTGTCTGTAAGAGTAAAGTTACTCCACAACATCTTGAAGAGATAAGGGCAGAATATTCTCCAAGAATAGAAGAGATGAAAAAGGAAATAGACTCCTTTTCTGAAGAGATGAAAAATCTCATAAAAACTTATGAAGAATCTATAAAAGAAGCAGATGAAACAAAAAATAAAATTTGGAAAACTGAATCTGATTTAAACAAAATCTCTGCAATAGAAGACAAAAAAAATCAAATAAAAAACCTACGTGAAAAATCTGAAAAAACAAAGGCAGAAATCTCTTTGTTGATTAAAAAGAAAGAATCATTAGAAAAATCTGTTTTAGAAGATTCAAACGTAGAGGAAAAATACGATAACTTAAATCTTGAAATTCAGGATATATCCCTTCGAACAAGAGAGACTGTAAAATCTGAAACTGGATTTAAAGAAAGAGAAGTTGAACACCTGAGGATTTCTTTAAAGCAACTACTTAGGGAAGAACAAGATGTTAATGAAGAGTTTCTCAAAACCAAAAAAAGTTTGGAAGAAAAACAAAAAACTCTTGCAGAAAAAAGAGTTCAAGAAGAAGAATTGAGTAAAAAATTCCAGAAACTTATTTCTGAACGTGAAGACTTCCAAAAAAGAATTCGAGCTTGTGAATCTGATATCCTCTCCAAACAGCATAATCTTCGTACAACTGAGGAAAAAATGAATGATATGAAAATTGACAAAGCAAGAGTTGATGCTGAAGCAGAAAATTTCGAAACTGAAATGCTCGAGTTCCCGGGAGTTGAACTAATCTCAGGAAATAAAGAAATGTTTCTTCAACGTCTTTCCAAGATTCAAGAAGAACTTTCAAGAACAGGCACGGTAAATTTGAAATCTCTTGAGGTCTATGACTCTATAAAGAAAGAGTATGATTCTATAAAAGAAAAGTCTGAGACTATCTCAAAAGAAAAAGAAGGGATTTTGAAAATAATCACCGAAATAGATATCAAAAAGAAAAAAATCTTCGCTCAAACACTAAAACAATTAAATGAACTCTTTTCTAGAAACTTCTCAGAACTAAGCACAAAAGGACATGTTTTCCTTGAAATGGAAAACCAGAAAGATCCTTTTGAAGAAGGTTCCGGAGTTCAGATAATCGTTAAAACAGGACACGGAAAATACTTTGATGTTCGTTCACTTTCTGGAGGAGAACAAACTCTCGTTGCCCTTTCTTTGATTTTCGCAATTCAAGAGTTTCATCCATACTATTTCTACATCCTAGATGAAATTGACGCGGCTCTTGATAAAAGAAACTCGGAAAGACTTGCAGGACTCCTCAACAAATATATGCTTAACGGGCAGTATATAGTCATCACCCACAATGATGAAGTAATCTCTCGTGCAACGAACCTTTATGGTGTAAGTATGCATGAAGGTATTTCAAAGATAATCAGTTTGAAAGTTTAATGCAGACTCCGTCCAAGCGTTGCCGTCGTATGCATGAGTGTATTAGTAAAATTATTAGTTTGAAAGCTTAATTCTACAGCAAAAGATTTATATATCAACTGATATATTGTATTCTATGGAAAATAAGCAGTTAAACACTCTAGCAAGAAGTCCAACTCTAGACACTGTTCTAATGATAGAAAGAACAATAGAGAAGTACAGTGCAGAATTTAATAGAACCGAACTTTGGAAAAAGCTTCCTAAAAAGGTTATGTGGCAGACTTATCTTACGGTACTAGATTATTTACAAGTTATTAATAAGGTGGCTATAGCAAATAATGGGATAGTCGTCTATATTTGGAATCCTGAACTTGCAAAAAAACTTTCCAAGAGAAAACATTACTAAAAATGAGAATAGTCAAAATGTCCAAGGTTGTTTTTGCCGATGACAAAATTGAAAAAGAGTTTAACAGTTTGAGAGAAGATGATGAAACGAAGAAATGGATTAGAAAAGCTATTGAAGAATTAAAACAAAACTCTTTTTGTGGTATACCTCTACCAAAGAGACTAATTCCTAAAGAATATGCAGTAAAATATAAAACAAAAAACCTTTGGAAATACGACCTCCCAAATGCTTGGAGACTTATTTATACAATAAAAACTCTTGATAAGGTGGAAATTCTTTCAGTTATTCTAGAATGGTTCGACCACCCTAATTACGAAAAAAGGTTTGGATACTAAAAATGAATTTAAGACTTTCTTAATTCACGAGAATCATACTCTTCGCTTCCCATTCGAGTAGCTCCACTTCCATCTCTTCTTAAAACGTAATCTTCTACAAGATATCTTATCCCATGGGTGGGAATCCTGTGACAACCTTCTGCATAAATTCTTCTTTCATCAATTTCAGGGTACCCTAAAATTTTCATTGCTCTATTATCATGTTTAATCTCTTTTTTCGAGAGAGCTTTAATGTCTGCAACTAATGCCTCCAATTCTTCTAAATCCACGACTGGAGTACCAACGCTCAAATCAATAAATATTTTCATTATAGCAAAATTGTGAATTTGTACTTTATAACTATTTCTGTATTCTTTACCACGTGTACAATTCTTTTCTGTGCTTTTCGGGCACAAAGCTTTCCCAGATGCTTAAAGAAGTGTGCGATGCTTCCGCAACAGCAACCCACTCTGCTCCAGTATGATGGGTGCTGGATGGAACCTGTATAAAATCTCTTACTTCATAGGAAAAGATACCGGCACCACGGGGGTCATGGGACACTTTGATTTCTCTTATTTCTACATCACTTCTATTTATTTTTGGTCCACTAAAAGGACGCGTTTCTTTCTTTGCAACTATTTCGAGTTCAGAACTCATCTGATTAAATCTGTTTAATGATAATTCTGCGTCTGGTCTACCATATAATGCGGGAGAGATCATTTCTCCAGATAACCAGTCCAAGTTGATAGCTATTTCCATATGCAAAAATTCCTTTTCGGCTTTATAAAAACTATTGTGCTACTTAACATATTTAAATCTCAAGCACTTTATTCTTCTATGAACAGGGAAGAACTCATCCAACTTCTTAGGGAAAAGCAGTTCCTCCCTAAAATTCTTGAAGTCTTTGCGGAAGTTCCAAGAGAAAACTTCGCACCATATCAATTTAGAGCTAAGGCGTATGAAGACACTGCTCTTCCAATAGGACATGGGCAAACTATTTCTCAACCACGCACCATTGCTTTAATGCTTTCAGAGATGGACATACAACAAGGACATAAAGTTCTTGAAATCGGCTCCGGCTCGGGATATGTTCTAGCTTTGATTTCTCATCTTGTTGGAAAGAAGGGAAAGGTTTTTGGTATGGAAGTTGTAAAAGAACTCTTCCTAAAATCAAGAGAGAAACTAGAAGGTTACAGGAACGTAAATATTCATCACAAAAACGGAGCTTTTGGACTTGAAGAAGAAGCCCCCTTTCATAGAATACTTATCAGCGCTGCTTGCCGTAATATTCCCGAAAATCTAATGGCACAATTAAAAGTTGGAGGAATAGTCGTTGCACCTGTGGGCTCGCGTTTCGAACAGGAAATGGTTGTAATAAGAAGAAAGTCCGAAACCGAATTTGAAATTCTAAAGAAGGTTCCCGGATTTATCTTTGTGCCTTTTGTTGATGAAGAGTGAATATAATCAACTTTCCTTTCCATAAACATCATAGTGGAATTTTAATTCAGATGTTCTACCAAATCTTTCGTCAAGACTCTTTAAGGTTTCCGCACATCCTGCTACAAAGTCGTGAGAATAAATATCAATATCAATATCGATATCGTCTTTTGAAGAATGGCTCTTTATTTCCACCGTAGTCAGAATTTTTGTTCTCACAAACAATTTTCCTCTTTTAATAATTTTTTTAATCATAAATATTTTTTGTTGGGGGTAATCATCCCCTCTTACAGCCTCGAATTCATCAGAAGGAAATGCTTCTTGGATAGACTTAGATAATTCTCTCTGGTACGTGCTCACTAGAAGGTCAAAATGCGGCTTAGCTCCTATTCTTTCCAAATCTTTTCTCATTTCTTCCTTGCCCGGATTCATCTTCAACGCTCTCTCAAAATAATCTCTTGGTATGTCTAAATCTTCTTGTGCTATTTGATAAGCTCTTGAAACAGAGACGCCTTCTGGAGAACCAAGTTTCTTTAAAGCAGCCCTGTACCTTTCGCCGTCTTTAAGAAATTCGTCGTGAGCTCTAAAGGCCTCTGCACGAGCAATAGCTTTTCTAAAATCTTCTTCAGATAAAATTCTTTCTAATTTTTGAGGTGCCATCTTGTTTTCTCCATTACACCTCTCGGCAGGCGTTAAAAATAATAAAAATATAATAAAAAAGAGAAAACTAATAAATATAAAATAAAAAAAAGAAAAAAGAAATTATATTTAGTAGTAACTTTCTCCGAACTCTTCTTTCTCAGGTTTCTTTCCAATCAGGACAATCAAAACTACAAGCAAAATCACGAAGATTATTGCAAGTATGACTGTCAAAACAACGACTGGACTTGAAATGCTTTTTCCTTGTGTGGTTGTACTGAAGTTAACTACTTCAACGAGTTTTCCGTCCGCAGAGAAAACATTCACAGAATAAATCTGTGTTTCTGCCGCAGATGAAACTGCATTTACAGTTACTGCTTTACTAGATCCAGCAGGAACAGCAATGAGATTCTCGCTCAGGCTTACTGATACACCATTTGTTGATGCAGGAACTAGTCTGTAAACAACTACTTCATTTGTCGGATTGACAACAAGTAATTGGCTTCCAGAAACTAAAAAGGTTCCTGAGGAAAAGTCATTCCCTATTACAATCTGAGTAGTCTTGCTGGACATAGTGTCTTCATTCTCTGTGCTTACGCTAAGGGCGTAGCTTCCAGATTTGGCATCGTATGGAGCCTGAAGGAATATTCTTCCAGTCAGAGTATCACTGTTGTCTTCGTTACATTTTCTTGCAACGTCAACACCGTAATTTTCCACAGATGTAAGACTCTTATCACATTCAAGAGCAACCAGATCACCGAAGAAAGCGGTTCTTTCAATGCCTAAAACAGATATTTTAGCAGTCACAAAAAGGTCATCCAAGTTGTTGTAACCAATGTTCTTTATAACAATATCAACAGGGAAATTTTCCCCTGCTTTAATGTTTTGAGGAACACTTACAGAAAGGATGTTTGCGTTGAAAGACTCTCTCTGAACGCTCAAAGTGTAGACACTTGTAGTCTTGAAACCGTCTCCACTTACTTCAACAGTAAGGTCAACAGTGCCACTAAGTTCGTCTTTAAGGTCAAAAGGAACGTCAAGTTTCAAAGTTCTTGAGTATTCCTTTCCTGTTTCAACGTCAAAATTTCTTGTTTGTGCTTCAACGTCTTTTTTGTTTCCTTCGATTTTCACTTCGACTGTTACGTCAGAAGCGTTAACCAAAGAATTGAAATCTACTCTAACGTCAATTGCGTCCCCAACAACAATAGCAGGATTGCTATTGACATTAAGACCGTCAACTTCAACGTTTGTTATAGTTCCAATTGGAGCAGCGCTAACAGCAACTGCTAGAAACAAAACGCTAAAAAGCATTACGAAAGAAACCAAAAGTTTCTTTGTATTATTCATCTTGTATCTCATATTTATTTACTTGGCAAAAGGAAACAAAGTTTCCGTAACCTAACCATTGCTGGAGGGGTTATTTTGCTATCCCTAAAGACAAAAAACTCTTTATAAACTTTATGGTGTTGTTGTAATTATCAAGTTACACTGGCACTGGGTGTTCTGACAAGAAGTGACTTCTTCTTATAGGTGTTACTAATCTCAGAAACTCATTAGTTTAATTTTCGTGTCTGTCGTCGTGAAATTCTTTGCTACTATCACTTTAACACCAGCATCTTCTGCTGCATCAAGAACAGGATTGATTGTTGTACCATCAATCACTATTGCAAAGGGTTTTTTCCTTAATCTTTTCAAAGAACTAGCTAAACTCGACACAGAAATGCTCTTTATTTCATCCAAAGATTCATCTAAAATAATTGCTTTACCTTTTCCTTTATTTTCTAGTGCAATCTTCTTTATTTTTTCTGTTGATTTTGAGTCTAAGCCTTCCATTTTTTCTTCAACTTTTTCTTCCGGTTTTTCGGAAATCTTTTCTTTACTTTCCTCTTTCCAAGAAGAGGTCTCCCTTCCTTGACTGGACCGAGAAGAACCCTCTCTTGAAGAGCTCAGATATTCGCTAACGGTCATTTTTCTTCTCAAAGTCATAAGAATTTCTTTTCCTTGTAATTCTTCAACTTCTTTTCCGTCAGGCGCGATTGCTATATACTTTATACGGGCATTGTCTAGCACATTCTGAATGATGAGCTTTCCGCCTCTGTCTCCATCAACAAAAAGAGTTATTTCTTTCTCTTGACTTAGTTTCCTTATACTTTCAGGAAGCTTTGTACCATTCATCGCTATAACATTCTTTACTCCCGCTCTTAGCATATTAAGCACGTCTGCCCTGCCTTCTACAACGAATACCTCGTTCTCTGAAAGGTCGCCACAAGGAAGCTTTTCTTCTCCGTACTCTTTGACGTCAGAAGTTCTTGCAGAATCCTTGATTTCTTTAGAAATTTCTCTTGAGTCTGTTTGTCCGCTAATACCTGACATCAATTTCTTAGCTCTTTCGATTATGTAGTCTCTCTTAGAACCTCGAACATCTTCAATCTTCTCTACTTCAATCTGTGCGTCACATGGGCCTATTTTCTCAATAGTCTCCACAGCTGCAGCAATTAATGTAGTCTCGGATTGGTCAAGAGCCGTAGGAATCTTAATAACTCCTATTGTTAGCTTGTCCTTCCTTTCAAGTTCGACTTCAATCCTTCCTATCTTCCCTTCCTTCTGAAGCTCCCTCATTTCTAAGTCTGAGCCCAAAAGTCCCTCTGTCTGTCCGAAGATAGCTCCGATTACGTCAGGCTTTTCTAAAGCGCCTTCTACTCTAAAACTCGCGTGTATCATGTATTTTATCGATACTGGACTTATTTTTGCCATTTTTTACTCCTATTTGTATTTAATTGTATAAAGAAATGTAGAAACTTCCGAACCTAACCTACTCTGGCCTTAAGGGCCTATCCTTTCTAAAATAAAGTGAAAGTGATTGTGAATGTGATTATTTTGGATAATCTCAGTATTTCTTTACAAAACTAGATGTCGCCTTGGTTTAAAAGGGTTTGTGTTATGATTTCTCTGGTGCATAAAGATTTGTAATTGGACTTAAGAAATAGGATTTTGTAAGTACATCAAAACAAGTTGAGTTATACCGATAATAAATAATCCAATAGTAAGCCCCCTTATCCATACATTAAAGGTTCTTGTTTCTTTTGCATATTCCATTATTCTTTCGCTATGGTCTAAGTTAATCATGGAGATGGTCAAGTCCACCCCCTTAGAAGTTAAACGATACCAATCTTTTTTTCTTTCTTCTAAATTAGTTACAAGCTTATTCTTATCTTCTTGGCTTAGGCGTTCTAAAATCCCATGTCTTACTAAAACATCCACAGCATATCCTCTAGATTTAAGGAAGTATTCCACTTTTCCGTATACTGCTCCTTCAGGGTAATCCTGGAATAATTCCCCCAATAAAGCCCTCTTCAATCTTAGAAAAGATGTTTCTTCTGGCATTTTATCTCTTCACATATGTCTCTTTTTACTTAATAAATTCTATTGTAATTCTATTCAAGAATGACGCTTAACCTAACCCCCTTATTTTTTCCGTAGAATCATGCCGTCTTTACTAAGAGTTTTGTCTTGGACGTTTCTTTTCTAACATCTTTTAAATCTTGTATTATCTTCTCTGCCAAAGCCTCTGCTAATTTGACTGGGACAGCATTGCCAATCATTTTATACCCATCTGCAACATCATTGTAGTAGAAAATAAAATCATCCGGAAAGGTTTGTATTCTTGCGCATTCTCTTACAGATAGCCTTCTATAAAGATGCTCTTTTCCCCTGACAAATTCTCTTTTATTTTGCTCAATAAATTTCATCTTTGGTGCTTGGGGGTGCATAGGGGCGTGTCTACCTCCTGCTTGGATGGTAAAGGATTGTTCATCCCAACCTCTTACTCTATTTCTTGACATATAAATTGTGGAAAATCCTCCATTCATGTATTCATGATTAGGAATTTCTAATTTTCCATTGGTCTTGTTTCTTTCACTTGCAGATATCGGGGGTGGTAAGTCTCCAATAGCTTCTTTCAAAGTAATCCATTTGCCATACCCTTTTGGAAATTCAAATCTCTTTCCTAATCTTTTAAGATAGCCAACAACTATAACTCTTTGCCTATCTTGCGGAACTTCGTAATACTTAGCATCCATAAGCATGAAAGAAACAACGTAACCAATATCCCAAAATTTTTTGATTATCTTCATAAACTCTGGTTTGTGCTGGGGTGAAAGCATCCCTGGTACATTTTCAGCTAGAAAGAATAAAGGCTGTTTTCTTTCTATCAAATCAATGTAATTCCAAAAAAGTTGACCTCTAGAGTCATTGATACCTTTCATTGCACCTGCTAAGCTCCAGCTTTGACAGGGTGGTCCACCGACAAAACCTACGACCTCTGGAATCTCTTCTGGCTTAACCTCTGCAATCGACCTTTTATCTATCTTTACTCCATGGTTTTTCTCAAATGTTTCCCAACAGCCCGCCCAGTTGTCGTTAGCATAAACCAATTCAAAACCAGCATTAGTAAAACCCAAATCCAGCCCACCCACGCCCGAAAAAAATGATGCTATCTTCATTTTACTTCTCCTTAAAAGATATTAATTTAGCTTCGACAAACCTTACAGGGTTATTTGGGTCTTTTATTTTTATATCTTTAACTAAGACATCCCTATTTGATTCAAGTTTTTTGCTATCTTCTTTAGGAAATGAGTTGTATTTTTCTTTTCTCATTAATGCAAATAAATGAAATTTTTCAGTGTCCCTAATTTTACAAAATTCCTTGTACACGTTTAAAGGGTTTTGGATTTGCCACATTCCCCTTATTCTTAGTTCTGTAATTCCTAAAGGATCCGCTTTCCTTACTTTTCCAAGTTCGACAGTTTCTCCCTTTTCTAAACCGAGAGAGTCTAAGACAGAATCAATTTCTTTTTTAATTGGACTATGAACTTTATCATAAACATCATGGTTTGCCGCATAGCAAGTGCCTTGTACAAAAAACAAATACTTTATTTTTCCTTCAATTGCATGACCAACAACATAAAACAAATCTTTTTCAGCCCATTTATTTTTCTCACAGTTTTTACATGCGTTTGTTATCCTAATATCATTCGATAAGAGCTTATCTTTTGGAGGAGAGCTGTTTAA
This sequence comes from Nanobdellota archaeon, assembly GCA_038045405.1. Classification (GTDB taxonomy): domain Archaea; phylum Nanobdellota; class Nanobdellia; order Pacearchaeales; family GW2011-AR1; genus ASMP01. The sequence goes on from JBBSYF010000023.1 coordinate 13,602, forward strand.
AGCTAAGGCTGAATTCGGGCTTTCTATTTTCTTTACTTCAAAAGCATCACTTTCTTTGATGATTACATCTGGTGGATTATTTTGATTTCCCGAATAAGAGAAAATCTTAGAATAAGCTAACTCTTTTTTATTTTGTGGCAAATTTAATGAGTTCGCTAAAGCATCTTTTACAAAAAATTCTAGTTGTTCACCTACAGCATTAATCCTGTTGAGGTATTTTGAAGCATAGCTTCTTAGGTCATAAACACCAAATTTTACAATATTATTGATTGCAGTTAAAATATTATCACCCATCTTTTTAGGAAACTCCTCAACTTTTTAATCTTTCCCATCCCTAATTTTAACTACTTGCATTCCATACGCAAAGTTAGTTGTATTCTATCTTAGAATCTATGTATGCCTAAATCGTCATCGTACTCGATAACTCCGGATTTCTTGGGCTGTGCTCTCTGTCTTTGCTGAAAATCATTTTGGTCCGGCCTTGAAGAGGTGATTGGTTTTCTGCTTATTTCTTGCAGCTCCTTCCTTCTTCCTAATTGTTCATACAAAACTCTGAGTTTTTCTCTCACTCTCGTTCTTTCAGACTCTCCTATCCTCATCCCTGAAAGTTTTTCGTAAATTTGTAACGCGTTTGCTCTTTTTCCAGTAGTTTCAAACAACTCTGCCTGACTTTTGTAAACTTTTAGTGTCTGCTGGTAAATTTCTTCTTTTTGGACAGTGTTTGCTTCAGCCATTGCCCTTCTCATTGATTCCTCTGCTCCTACAGCATCTCCATCTTTAACATAAGTTTCAACAGCCTTCATATGATGCTTAATTTTTTCTACAAAAGTTACAGACAGACCCGCCATGTTATCGTACATTTTTCCTGCTTCTTTGAACATGCTGGTTTTTTCATAAACATCGGCGAGCTTTTGATAGGTGAACTTCTTCATCTCCATCGTTAATGGTTCTTTCAGAAATCTTGTAAGATGATCTATTTGAACGAAAGTTCCTTTACCTGCAATCTCCTTTTCAATTTCACTCTTTGTCATCCCCACTTTTAAACTCATGCAATAAGTAAAAGAGTAGGGTATTTAAAAATTATTGTTCAAATTTCTAACTTTTTGGGACGGTTTCTGTCGCCAAACTAGCCATCTTCATCTCTAAACCAGAAGGAGTTCTGGGGCACAAAACTTGTTCTTTATCTGCTTTTACATTCGTGTAAGTAATAAGTCTAACTTTAACTATCTCATCTAAAAATTGTAAGCTCAGACCAGAATCAAGAAACTCTTTCCACAAATAATTTCTAAGATTTTGTCTGGCTTGTTCTGGGGAGGTTGAAGAAACAACAGCTTCCATATGGTCGATATCCCCAATATCATAGACTATGTGATAAATGTTGAATTCCATGAAAACACTCACTAAGAAGAGTATTTAAAAATTATTGTTAAGAATTGTTGTTGAAGTTTGTTTATGTTCTTAACTCTGTTTGTGTTGCCATCGCTGCAAGCGTAATCTCTAAATCACTCGGAACTTTTGGACTAAACACTTTTTCTTTATTTGCTTTAACACCCGTGGGAAAAGTAGCCCTAACAAGGAAATCGATGTTTTTTCCATCCTCACCTTCTAAGAATTTATCAAAAAGATGGTTTGCAAGTAATTCTTCCGCTCTTTCTGGAGAAGTTGAAGAAACCACTGCTTCTTCACACGTTAAGTCCCCAAAGTCATAAACTAAATTATACACTTCGTACATGGGCCTGAACCCCGGATTATATTTGGGCTTATATCCGAGCTTAGGTTTAGACTTAAGTTTAGAATTATACTTCGGCTTTTCCATATTCTACAGATAGAAATACCAAGCCAAGTTTAAAAG
>JBBSYF010000024.1:0-5495 GCA_038045405.1 Nanobdellota archaeon
TTTTTAACAAACTAAAAAAGAAAAAATAGGGCTAAATTACTTTTGACGCAAAGCCAAAATCACCAAAACATTTATAAAATAGTTTTCAAATAACTATAATATGTCTGAACACGAAGAAAAATCTATAACGATAAAAAAGAGTGATTTGTGGAAATACGCAACATTTGTTCTTGTAGCAGTAGTTATCATTGGTGGTTTCGTTATGTTCAGAGGAGGTTCTGGAAATGCTGGAACTGGCGTTGGCGCTGGAACCGACACTGGAGCAAACAACCCTTCACCAATAAACGCAAAAGCACTCATTGAGGCTAATGATCCTGTTTTGGGGAGTGCAGATGCAGGCATAACAGTTATTGAATTTTCAGACTTCCAGTGTCCACTCTGTGGAAGAGCTTTCACAGGGGCAATAACGGACTTCAAGAATTCGGCATATTTCAAAGACGGACAGGTGAATTTAGTCTTCAAGCAATTCCCACTTAACTCAATACACCCCTATGCCCAGAAGGCAGCGGAAGCTTCTCTTTGCGCTGGAGACCAAGGAAAATTCTGGGGATATCACGATAAGCTTCTTGTAAGCCAAACAGCATTAACAATTACAGACTTGAAGTCGTACGCAACACTATTAAAGCTTGATGCAACAAAGTTCAACAAGTGCTTAGACGACGGAAAATATGCTTCTGAAGTTGCAAAGGAAACAGCACAAGGAGCATCAGCCGGTGTAACAGGAACACCTGGGTTTGTAATAGTCAACACAGAGACTGGAGATGCAACTTTGCTTGCTGGAGCTTATCCTTTCACAAAGTTAGAAGAAGCAATTAAGTCCGTTCAGTAAGTTTTTTAAAAACAGTTCTTATTAAGATTAAATGGAAGAAGAAAAACATCACCGCTACGTTCATGTTGATAATGTTCAGGAAGACACAATTAAAATTCCATTAAGGTTGTTAGTTTCAATTGTAGTTATAGCTATTGTTCTTGTTCTGGGATTTTTCACCGTAAAGTCAGGAGTAGTATCGGGTATGTTTACTGGGGGAGATATAAGTGAAAAAGAAGCAACGTCAAAACTTCTTAATTGGTTTGCAGCAAATGCTCAAGAGAGTAATGTGATTTTTGTTTCATCATCAAAGCAAGGAAGTCTTTACGAAATCACCCTAAGCATAGATGGGCAAGAAACCCCAATATATGTAACTGTAGATGGTAAGAATATTGTAGTCGACATGATTCCTCTTGAATGAGTTTCTACTCTATTCTCAAAAAGTATATAAACAAAAAATTTAATCTTAATTTATGGAAAACAAACATGTCGGATTTATAATCATAGGAATTGCGGTAATGTTAGTTCTAATAGTTCTCCTGTTTCAGAGCGCATTAAAAGATATTGTTCTCGCAAGCTGCGGCTCCCCCCATGCCCTGAGTTGCCCGATGAATCAAACAATAAAACAGCAAACATACCTTGCTTTGGGAATTGTTGGAATTTTGCTTGTTCTAGGTTTTGTCATGATATTTAACAAACCTAAAGAAAAAATTATTATAAGAAATATCAAAGAGAAAAAGAAGAGGTTAAATTTAACGGGGTTAGACAGCAAAGAAAAAGAAGTCGTAAATATTCTTGAAAAAGAAAATGGCACAATCTTCCAAGCAGACTTAATGGAAAAATTGGGAACAGGAAAAGTTGGAATCACCCGACTTTTAGATAAATTAGAATCAAAACAGATTATTGAAAGAAAGCGCCGTGGTATGAATAACGTCGTTGTTCTAAAAGATTAAAACAAAAAGTATTTAAACTTATAAATCTTATAAAAATTATAATACTTATAAGATGGACAACACTACTATTGCTATAAGAAGAGACTTGAAAGAGAAAATAATGGAATTTGCAACCAAGAAAGAGTCTTACTCCGATGTTATTGAGAGGCTTCTCAAGAGTGCTGAACAAAGACTGTTAAATGATGTTCTTTTTAATGAGGAAGGATTTATTTCTTTGGATGACTTTGAAAAAGAGGTTAAAAGGAAATGGCCAAAGTCGAAATAATTGAGTCCCTGGCAGAAGAAATCCAAAAAAAGTTTAAGAGTGAATCGCATGAGATTGTTAAATTATTGAGAACTTTAGAAAATAATCCTAAAAAAGGAAGATTTCTTGGAGAAGTTGCAGGAGTTGCAATAAAAGAATTAAAATATAAGTCTTTCAGGTTCTATTTTGTAACAAACGGATATCGACTTAGGGTTTTAAGCATAGAAAAACTAAAAGATTTAATTATTAAATTTGTCAGGATGTCAGATAAGAAATCTCAGCAGAAGACAATTGATGAAATAAAGAATATCCTTAGGAAATTCGGAGAAAAAGGATTTTAATAAGTTTTTCCATCTGTAACTAGTTTCACCAAAGAGATTATAATAAACTATTTCTTAGAAAAGTCATGGAAAATGAAAGTAGCCACAAAAAAATAAAGGCAACGAAAACAGATACTGAGTTCTATATTCAAATAGGAATCATTGCGATATTAGTATTAGTAATAGCATTTAATCTTGGAAAGGTTTATGCAAACCCTGAAGCAGGCATTGCTACAAAAATAGGAAGTGTTTCCGCTTCAGAGATAATACCAAAAGGTGTGCCTGCTATTTATGGTAAGACATTAGGGGTTAGTTATGACGACGTTTCTGCAAATAATCCAAGTCTAGCTGATGCAACGATTAAAAAATTGAGAGCCTATGAAGATACACAGTTGGACGACGCAGCAATGGCTCGTTATATCAGAATAGGAAGTTCAATAAGTTGCGAATATTGTTGTGGTGCTGATGCAATAATCTTTGCAAATGGGCAGAGAGCTTGTGGATGTGCACATAGTTACGCAATGAGGGGATTGGCCAAGTACCTTCTTATTAATAATCCTGAAATGACTGATTTGGAAATTTTAAGTGAACTTGGAAAGTGGAAGGTTCTTTTCTTCCCAGGGGTTCATGAACAAAAAGCTAAAGTCCTTGAATCAAAGGGAATAGACTCTACAAATTACGTGAACCTAGCAAGCAATCTTTACAGAGGAATAGAGAAGGGGCAAGCAAGTGGTGGTGGAGCAATGGTTGGGGGCTGTTAATTATTAATATGGAATGTTGTAAAACAAAAAAACAAAACGGATGTTGTAAAGAATTCAAGAAAACTGAAATGAAAAAAAACAAAAAAACAAAAAGCTTTAGTTTATTCTCCTTTTCAAAGAAAAAATCAGATGGAAACAAATAGGAAATTTTTAATCATTCGTATTTCGAAGAATCCAAGTGAAAGGAGGATATCTTAAAATGGAAAGAAGAATTATGCTGTGGATAACTATTGGAGTTTTGTTCTTGGTTGCACTATACTTTGTGTTTCAGGCAGGAGGAAGTAGTAGTGTAAGTCAAAATATAGGCTCTACGGCCAGCACAGCAACAAGTGCTGCTTCATCTGGTGGAATGGTGGGGGGCTGTTAAAAATAACATGGAAGTAAAGAAAAATACACTGATGTGGGTTATCATTGGAGTATTATTTTTATCAGTACTCTTTTTGACATTCAAATTAGGCTCTTCAGGTGCAGGAATTTCAGACATAGGAACAACAGGAAAAATCGATACAACGGGTTGGACAACTAATGAAATAATGAATTATGAAATGCATGGGACAATCCCTGCTCGTGCTGGAAAAATTAGTGCAACAACAGGAGCTTCTGGTGGAATGGTGGGGGGCTGTTAAAACTTAATAATAAAATGAAAAAAGGTTTATTGTTTGGGGTAATTGCGGTAATCGTTCTTTTAGCGTCAGTCGTTTTAGTTTCTAGGGGCTCTGGTGCAACTTCTTTTCAGAACATTAATAGTGCAGAAAAAATAGACATATACAAATCCCTAAGCTGTGGATGTTGTGATGTTTATGCAAGTTACGTTGATGGTAAAGTCTCTACCAAAGTGAATACTTTGGATACTCAAGGCTCCAACAAAATAGAGGAACAGTATGGTGTTCCATCCGAACTTCGAAGCTGTCATACAACTATAATCGGAAATTATTTTATTGAGGGACATATTCCTCTTGAAGCAGTTGAAAAACTTCTTAAGGAACAGCCAAACATAAAAGGAATTGCAATGCCAGGAATGCCTTCTGGTTCTCCCGGAATGCCGGGACAAAAACAAGGAGCATTCATAATATACGCAGTTAATAATGACGGAAGCACAAGCGAGTTTATGAGGATATAAAATGAACTGCTGCGGGAATCATTCACAGGGTAGTCAGATTAACAGTCAGGAAAATAACCAAGAACAAGCTAATAAAAAAGGTTTATGGTTAAAATGGATTCTTGTTGTATTCATCATTACTTTGTTAGTATTCAGTTTCATTAAATAAAATGGCTAAACTATTAAAGAAGTTTTTTATCATTCCTTTTTTGACAATTTTTCTAATCAGATTTATTTCAGCACATTGTCCTCTTTGCACAATCGGAGCAGGCGCTGCAGCTACTGGAGCAGTGTGGCTCGGTGTGAGTAAGGTTGTTGTAGCACTTTTCATAGGGGGTTTTGCGATGTCTATGGGAATGTGGTTCTCAAAAATTCCTAAAAAAAGATATATTCCTTTCCAAAAAACTGCAATAGTTACGATTATCTTTTTAACAACACTTCTCCCTTTGATGCCACTGTTCAAAGCTATAGGTCCGTTGTACTTATCATTCATAGGACAGTACGGAAAAACATACGCAGTTAATTATTCATTATACAGCGGTCTCCTTGGAGGGCTAATCGTCTTCATAGCTCCAAGTTTAAGTAAAAAAATAACAGAATCAAGAAAGGGAAAAGCCTTAGCATTTCAAGGAGTTGTATTGACTCTCTCTTTGTTAATCATCGTAGGGATTTTAATTCAGTTCAGCTTAACGAATTTGGGAAGCGGTACTGTAACGGGACCAATTGAAAAAAGGTCAATCGAACTTTTATCTCCAGACGAGTTTGAAAAAATTATTCAAAATGAAGGTGTTTTTTTATTAAATGTTCACACCCCCTATCAAGGTAAAATTGACGGAACTGACAAAATAATTGAAGACTGGGAAAACGTTGAGAAGTACATGGACAAACTTCCATCTAATCTTTCGACCCCTGTAGCAGTTTATTGTAGAAGTGGGCGTATGTCAGGAGTAGTAGCCGAAAAGCTTAAGGAAATGGGCTATCAAAAAGTTTATGACCTTGAGGGAGGGATGAATGCATGGGAAAAATCAGGGAGAGAAACAGTCTAAAATGGAAATCATAACAATCATACTGACAGGAATTTCGGCATTGTTTTTCATGCTCTTAGCGTTGAAAAACCTCTTTAACATAAAAAAAGTTTGCATAATATGCGCATCTGTGAGCTTAACATGGATAGTACTTTTAACGTTCTATCTTCTAAAAATCTTCACAGACAAAACAATCATTGCTATACTGATGGGGCAGACTTCGCTTGCCCTTTTTTATATATGGGAAAAGAAAGTTAAGAACAAAGTTAGATTATTTAGGCTTCC
>JBBSYF010000025.1:0-3651 GCA_038045405.1 Nanobdellota archaeon
AATTTGTCATGGACAATTGACAAAACAAATTGCCTTTTAAATCTTAGTTTTTACTAAGAAGTTTTGAAATTAGAATTTTCGTTTTCTTTTTCCTCTTCTTTTTTCTTTCTATAAGCTTCCAAACGTTCTTTGTTTGTTGCGCACTCTTTGTTGAAACAGAATTCCCAAGGTCTTCTCCCCTTTGAAAGTCGCATAAGAAGAGGGAAACCACAGGTTTCACAAATCTTTTCTGTTTTTTTGATTGAGCCGTTAGGCGGAAGGCTATATGTGTTTTTACATTCTGGATATGCGTCACAAGCAACGAAGTATCTTCTTGTTTTCTTGGAGTACATAACTGCTAGACTACCTTTCTTACACAAAGGACAAATGTTTAGTCTGTTTTCTTCTTTTTGTTGTTCTCGGAACTCGACGTTTGCTTTCAGAAGTTCTTGCCCTATCTCAGCCTCTTCTTTTTTGAACTGTTTTGAAATTTCTGTGATTGCTATTCTTGCTTTATCAATTATTTTTTCCTCTTTTTCTACAAAACCAGATTTTGCCTGGAGAATCAAATCCATTTCTTTTTCAAAGTCTCTTGTGAGGGCTTCATCAACAATTACAGGACTGTGCTTTTCTAAAGTTTCAATTAACGAAACTCCTAGGGGTGTTGCTTTTATGCTTTGGTCTTGAATATAACCGCGAGAGTAAAGGGTTTCAAGTATGGAAGCCCGCGTTGCTTTTGTTCCCAAGTTTCTTTTTTCAAGTTCTGTTAATATTGAAGCTGGAGAATACCTTCTTGGGGGTTGAGTTTCTTTTTCTTCAGTTCTAGAATCAATTATTTTAACCGCTCCCGACACGTCTGGAAGTTCCTTTTCTTTAAATCTCGAAGGATAAACCTTAAGCCACGACTCCTTTTTTATTGCAGAGCCTTTTCTGATGAAGTCTAAATCATCAATAGAGATTGTTACTGTTTTATTTTCAACAACTGCGTCATCCATGAAAAGAGAAAGGAATCTCCTCGCAATTAATTCATAAATCTTTTTTTCATCTTCTTCTAACTCTTGAATGTTTCCCGTTGGATAAATGGATGGATGGGCCGGGTCTGTTTTTTTACCTTCAACCGGAACATCTCTTTTAATGAGCTTCTCAACCTTGTATCTCTTTGCCATAGTTTCTAGAATTTCTTTGTATCCTATGGCTGGAGGAAGTTTCTGGCTAGAAGTTCTTGGATATGAAATTAATCCTGCTAAGTACAGAGACTGTGCTGCTGCGAGAGAACGTGAAGGATTTATTCCATGAAGTCTATATGCCTCTGTTTGGAGTGTTGTTAAGTTAAAAGGGGGGTTTGGAGGTAAGATTTCTTCCGTTTTCTTTGTGTCAGCAATTCCCATTTTACCTACGATGTCTTTGAATTTTTCTAGTTCTTTTTTATCAAAGAGGTCTTTTTTATGTATAAATTCTAATTCTGGTTTGTCTATTGTTACAAAAACTTGCCAGTACTTTTCAGATTGAAATGCATCAATCTCTTTTTCTTTTTTTACAATGAGGTTTAATGAAGGACCCTGGACACGTCCCATTGAAAAAATTCTAAATTTTCCAGTTGTTTTTATTGCGCTCATTAACATTCTTGAGACGTTTATTCCATAAATCCAATCGAGACGATGTCGTGTCTCTCCAGCAATTGCCTGCCCCCAATTAATACTCTTGTTTTTTGATTCATAGGCAACGTTTAATTCTTTATCTGTTAATGTTGAGAACTTCATTCTTTCTGCATCTGGTTGTCCTGCAATAAATCTTACAATATTCAGTCCAATAACTTCACCCTCAATATCGTAGTCTGTTGCAACTGTTATAGAGCCTGCGCCCTTTGCAAGGCCCATGAGAACGTCATAATACTTTTTGCTGAAATCATTTTTTTTAACAAGATAGTTTGGAACCCACATTAAGTCAAAGGCAGGAACGCCCGAACCAGCAGTTTTTTGTTTTAATGTAAATAGATGGCCTACAGCACAAGCAACAACAATCCTTTTTCCCTTTCTATTTACTTCATAATAGGGTACACCTTTCTCAGCTCGTTTTACTGATTTTCCTAAAGCTGAAGAAATTTTTAATGCTGCTTGAGGTTTTTCAGTAATAATGAGTTCGTAACCTCCCTCTTTTAATGTAATTTTTTGAGGTTGAAACTCTTTTACTGATTTTACTGAAATAGACTTACGCTTAGAGAACTTGCCTTTAGATGTTTTAAACTTAGAAGCTTTCTTTTTGCCTCTTACCTTTTTTGTTGAGGCTTTAATTTCTACTTTTTCTTCGATAATTGTTTCTTTTCTTGTAGGGATTTCAACTTCCATGGGAGAATACTTTTTCTCAACTGCAAAATTAACATCCCTAGGTTCAACGGTAAAAAACTCCTCGGCTGTTTTTTGTTCCCTGCTTTTGGTTGGCTTTCTTCGCATGATTTTGTATTTAAAGAGAACTTTATAATTTTATTGATTAAATCTCAAAAATCCTTTCCTTCTGAATGACCTTTGGGCGTTCGTAGGAAAATCATATTTCGAAGATTTTTTCCTTTCTGCTAACGTTTATTACAATAGTTTTTCCTATTTTTTCTTCCATTCCTGCTGCTTCGTGAATATGTGCATCTATCAAAAAATCAGGAGTAAACTTATCTATAGCTTTTCTTATTGCCTTAGAACCGCGAAACCCGAACATCTCTGCCCTGCTTCCAAAAGGATGCATGTGCGTAACCATTACCTTTTTCTGGCAATCCACGATTTCTTCATGCCCTTTGTTTAGAGCTTTGAATATATTCTCATCTCCTATCTGATGAATGCCTATGTTCGCAGTTCCTGCACCAAAAATACCTAAACTGTTTTTTCGAAAACTTCCAGCATGAATATTTTTTGTGTTTGGATAAGCTTCTGCTAAAAAATCTATTGTAGCCATAGATTCGTGATTTCCAGGAATAAGAAGCACGTGTTTTTTTGCTTTTACGAATGGACCAACAATGTATTCTATAGACTGTTCTGCAAAAGTTAAGTCCCCTGCAAGTATCACAACATCCACATTTTCTTTTTTCGCTCTCTCAACAAGCCTTTTTACAAGTCCCGTGTCTCCGTGAATGTCTCCTATGGCTAGAATTTTTGTTTTTTTCGGTTCTTTGCCTATTCTTTCTTGTGGTTGTGACTTTAGTCTACTTTTCGACGTTGTTTCATGTTTATCCATTGCCTTTGTTATATATTTTGATTAATAAAGATTGCGAAGTATACTTTTCCAAAAGGTTTAAAAGCACATACTTAATGTGATATATACAACAAAATGGACACAGCTGATCTAACAAAAGACAACTTTGATATCTTTTTTAGAAGAAAGCCTGCTTTAATGCTGGTTTCTTTGAAGAAGAATACAAGGATGAGATACGGTAGTATATTGGCTAAAGAGGTTGATTGTACATATAGCCACGCAGTGAAGATTTTGCAGACTCTTGAGATTTTGAGTCTAGTCGGTTTCGAAAAAAAGGGGCGGATAAAGATTATAAAACTGACTAAGAAAGGCAGAGAAGTCGCAGACGCTATTGAGAATATACAGAAACTGATAAGATAGTAAAATCATTCTGATAACTACCGCCCGTAAAGTATTGTTTAACTTATTTGTAGATTTCTTATTTTTTATTTTTAT
>JBBSYF010000026.1:0-11691 GCA_038045405.1 Nanobdellota archaeon
TTTTGATTTTAGAAGATTGTTTTAGGGGGTGACATATGTCATGAACCTATACACTTTTATATTTTTTGATAACTTTTTAAATAACTTACTCTTTGTTAAATCATGACTGAAAAAGTAAAAATAACCTTCTTAGGGACGGGGGGAATGATACCTACTGAGAAGAGGAATCATCCTGCTTTCTTTCTTTCATATGGAAATGAAGGTATCTTAGTTGACTGCGGAGAAGGAACTCAAATACAACTGAGAAAAGCAAAAATAAGCCCAACCAAAATCACAAAAATTCTTTTAACACATAGACACGGAGACCATACTTTCGGACTTCCAGGTTTGTTTAGAACCTTGGCAATGCTGGGTTACAAGAAAAAACTTGTGATTTACGGACCTCGGGGAATAAAGAAAACAATCGACGGAATCTTTCAAGCCTTTGGGGATACGACAGAATATGAAATAGAAGTAAAAGAAATCTTAGGTAAGTTTCTTGAAACAAAAGAATTTGCTATTAGTGCTGAGCAGATGGTTCACGGGCCCCTTTGTAATGCATATTCTTTTTTAGTTAAAGGAAATACGAAACTCGATAAGAAAAAACTCAAGAAGTTTAAGATAAAAGATGGAAAGCATCTGTCAGAATTAAAACAAAAGGGTTACATGAATTACGAAGGAAAAAAGTATGTCCTTAAGAATTTAGCAATTGAAGAAGATGATAAAAAAGTCTCTTTTGTCCTTGATACGGCGTTTAATGACCGAATTGTTCCCTTTGTTAAAGATTCAGATGTTCTTGTCTGTGAATCTGGTTTTGGAGAAGAACTTGCTGAAAAGGCAAAGGCGTATATGCATTTAACTTCAGTTGAGGCAGGGAAAATTGCAAAAAAAGCCAACGTCAAAAAACTATGTCTTGTTCATATAAGCGAAAGATATGAAAAAAACTCTTCAGAGCTTTTGAAGCAAGCGAAAAAACATTTTAGGAATACTATCCTTCCTAATGATTTAGATGTCCTTAATGTTTAATAGAAACATTTTAAATAGAATTATTTCTTAATTTTGAGTAGGCGTAAGCTTAAACAAGCCTCGGTAGCTCAGCCTGGATAGAGCGAAAGGTTTCTAACCTTTAGGTCGCAGGTTCAAATCCTGTCCGGGGCATTCGACATCGTTGTGAACACAAACATGTAGACTGGAATTAGGAAAATTCCGTCAACGTCTTTCAACAAGTTGAAATCCGTGGGAGTGGCGAATTGGCTAACGCGCTCGGCTGCAACCCGAGTATTTACTGGGTTCGATTCCCAGCTCCCACTTATGCTTTATTTAGAATTACCTCACCTTTCTCTATATTAGTGTATGGGGGACAATAACCAATTTTCTTCCAAACTTCATACCTTATAATATGTCTTTTGTTTGCAAAACCTACTCTATCTATCCATTTTTCGAAGTTTTCCTTGCCGACTATGTTTATACTACTTCCATAATATTTTTTATTACTCTTTTTGTTAAAGTTCGTCCTTTTTTCTATATGACTCAAAAACCCTATTGAGTTGAGCAAACTCTTCAATTCTTCTACAAAAGAATTAGATTTGAAATTACCTATGATTATAGGGTAATAATTTTTCTTTTCATATCTTGTTTTAAATTTTATAGAAAAATCAGTATCTGCAAGACCTCTTAAAAACCTGTAAATATTTTCTTTACCAGAATCAGTAATACAATCAGGTATTTTTATATTATCCTTTTTTCCATTCGGTAAACTTACACAATTAGTTAAAAAAGAGACTATTGCCTTTGATTCAAATTTTGTTATTACACATTTTCTTGAATCTTTGAATATCCTTATTCTTGAGATAGGTGAGACATTAAAAACTTTCTTGAAAAGAGAATTTATATGCTCTCGATGGTATTCTATATCTTCGTTAGAGTCTCCAACTATAGCTAATTCATATCTTTTATCTTTCATATAGATGTTTCCGTCGCCCATCATTATTCCTATTAATTCTGATAATTCTGGAGAAAGTACTTTTGGTAATAAGACACCTCTTCTATTATCATTTTTGCTGAATTGAATATTTTCTAAATTAAAACTCATTTTATTTTTTCCCTAATTCTTTCCTCATGTATTTCTCGACCCTTCTTGAGATGTTAATCCCTTCTTTTTTTGAATAATCCTTGTATTTTTTCAAAATCGTTTCATCAATTGACAGAGTTAATTTCTTTCTTTTTATCATACGTATACGTACGTAGTACTAATATTTAAATATTTCGATAAGCATTTTTATAAAAATGAAAAGAGTATACATAATACATGGATGGGATTTTAATTCTAAGATGCATTGGTATCCGTGGCTGGAAGCCGAGCTAAAAAAGAAAGGATTCAAGGTTACCGTTTTTGATATGCCAAACACTCAAAACCCTAAGATAGAAGAATGGGTAAGTTACTTGGAATTGAAAATAAAAGATGTTGATGAGGAAACCTATTTTGTGGGACATAGTATTGGTTCTCAGACTATTATGAGATATTTAGAAAAGTTGCATAAGCATAAAAGAATTAAGGGCTGTGTTTTTGTTGCTCCTTGGTTTGATTTGATTAACCTAGGACCAGAAGAGATTAGAATAGCTCACCCTTGGACAAGCACTAAGATTGATTTTTCTAGAGTTTTAGATCATTGCAATAATTTCCTTGCTATTTTTTCTAGAGATGATCCCTTTGTTCATGTCGATCAAGCTACCAAATTTAGAGAAAATATTGGAGCTAAAATAATTATGAAGGACAAAAAAGGTCATTTTACTGAAGAAGAGGGTGTTGAAAAAATTCCAGAAATTTTAAAATTCGTAAAATAATCAAATGTTATACTACAAAGTATATATTGTAACATATACTTCGTGAAGCAATCTTTGCACAATATACTTATCTCCCTTGTTACTTTACTTCTTTGAGGTATATACTTGACTTCAAAAAAGTTTTTAAACTAAAAAGAGCATATTACTTGTAATGAAAAAAGAGGTTAGTTCATATCTGTTTGTTGGTTTACTTCTTGTAGGAACTTTCTTAGCAGTTTATTATCTTAATGTCGGATTTACTGGCTTTGCTGTCCTCGGGGAATCTGGATCTGGATTTAATGGTACCTTTGAAAACACGCTATATGATTCAAATGCAAGTGCAGTTGTTTTAAGTAGCAATCAAACTTCAGGAACGTATACCTCGAAGATTCTTGATGCTGGTTCCTCAGTTCATTGGAACAATTTAACTTTACAGAAAACGACACCAGAAAATACCACTGCACCTTTTGAAGTAAGAGTCTGTTCGTTAGCTAACTGTTCTGATTCTAGTTTTGCAAATGTTAGTGATTTGAACAATCTGAACTTAACCGGACGATATCTCCAGTATAAAGTATTCTTCTATGGATTTAGTGTATTTAATAACCAAACAAATGAAACAAACTTTACTAGTCCTTCATTAGGAAGCGTCTTTGCTGGTTCTTCTGAGATTTCTGTGCCTTCTGCACCCGTTCAAACATCTGTTTCAATTGTTCAACCTAAAGGAACCAAGTCAAGTTCAAGAGAGATTCCCTTAAACTTTAATGCTGCTGGAACGAACATGACTTGTTGGTATAACGTTTACAATACTTCAAACAATGCTGAGATAATTGCAAATACAAGTGTTCCCGGATGTAACAACGTAACCTTCGATCTTAGTTCAGGTAATAGGGCATATACTCTTAACCTATATGTAAATGGTAGCCTTGGATTTGTTTCTCAGAGTTCTAACTTCTCTGTTCAGGCTTCAACCACGTCCACGTCTACAACCCCGCCTACAACACCACCTACAACACCTCCTGTGACAAACACTACAATTGTTGAACTTGTACCTGAAGTAGTCATTCCTAAAGTGCCTGCATTAACCGCTCCCGCTGTTATAGTTCCTACATTAATCCCTGGAAATTCCTTGCAAGTAAAGTGGGCTGTTCAAAACACTGGAACCGGACCAGCTAGCGCGTGTGTATTCAAATCAACTGGTGAGAAGGCTTCTTGGATTTCTGCTCCTGAGGGAAGTTATAACTTGAATGCAGGGGAATCACATGAGTTTACATTCACTATTGCTAATACAAATGAAACTGTTGATGGTTCGTATCCTTTGAGTGTTTCCGCTACGTGCGCAGAGACTTCTATTGCAAAGGACTTTACATTAGTTGTTGAGAGAAAGAAATTAGACTTTGAAATTATTGATGCTCAAAAAACAAGAACAGACAGAATAAGAGTTGTTTATTCATTAAAAGAATTGACAGGAAACAAACAGAACGTAACTGTTTATTTCTCGCTTCTTAACTTGGCAAATGTTGAGCTAGCAAATGTTTCACAGAACAGGACTATGAATGCAAACCAAACAAAAGAGTTTACGGCAAACATTCCAATAAACGCCTCGGTAAATGGTTCCTTCATGGGAAACTTCAGCTTGTCTGCTACTGCTAACTCTGAGATATACAAAACTTCTGTTCTCTCACCAATAACATTAGGAACTCCTCTTGGAGGATTTGCAGTCTTTACAGGGCTTGGAACAGGTAGTTATGTGTTAATTGTATCCGTAATAGTTGTTCTTTTAGTAATCTTCTTTGTGGTTAGAAGGATGAGGAAGAAGTCGCCTGGAAAAACAAGTAAGGAATAGATGAATAATAGGAAACATAATTTTATCATAGAACAACATGATTTTTATTTTAGTTGCTCGGCTTTTATTCAAATATAATTTAATAGAACTTAATGATGTTTGGAAGAATAAAATTAGTTAGTAATAAATGATTATTCAACGTGTTTACTTTAAATCTAAGCTTTTCCCTCACTCTCTCAAACTTATTTAATTATTTCTGCAAAGACAAAGAATAGAAGTGCTATTTCTATTCCTCCTTTAGCTAACTCCATATTAGGGAAAGTTATTCCAACCCAACCAGCCATAAGCATTAAGAACAACAAGATAACAACTATTGTTCCGAACCACCCTGCTTTGCCCAACTTTTTTCTTCCCCCTGCCCCGCTGAGAACACTTCTGACGCCTATTTCGGTTGCTACGAAAAGGACAGTTATCATACTTAACAAATCTGGTTGGATATTTACAAGGCTAATGATACCGAACCTAGACAAAAGATTGATTAGTATGAGGAGGGCTAATCCTCCCAACAAAAGCTTGATTCCTAATGGTTTTGACTTGCTTTCTTCAGAGGACTTTCTACCAACTGCTTTTATTGACTTGTGGAAGTGGAATACTGCCATGAAAAGTAATGCTGCGAATATTAATGTAATAAAATCGGCAAAGTAAGGTATTGACTTCATAATGTCAGACTGAACAAAAATCTGCTGTATTCTCCTGATTGCTAGGAAAAGAACTGCAATGATTAAGTAAATAAAAGAAACTCCTGCATCTTTGTTTAACCTCTTCTTTATGTCTATAGACAACAAGATTGTCATTAAATAAAAAATGAATATCACAATACTTATTCCCACAATCATATAGTCTATCATCTTATTTTTTCATTATACTCTTTAAGTTGATTTGGTCTTTACTCTTTAACTTTTTTGAGGTTCCTCTTTTTGTTCTGTGCTGGCTCATGTGCAACGTAGTAAAGTAAATAATCAAACTGAGTATTACAGCAAGAATAATTATTATTACTATATATATTTTCTCTTTAGACGTTACTTTTGAGGCAACAATTTCAAAGTTGTCCGAAGAACTTGCTACTTTTCCGCTGTAAACGGCTCTTACATAAAGAACGTAGTTTCCTAAAATTGCATCTTGAGGAAGTTTAATTCTTTTTATGAAAGTTGCTTGAGTTTCTATAGCTAAAGATTCTGTTTCTTTGACGATTTCATGGTTTTCGTAATCCTTTATTATGTACTCTATAAGAACGTCCTTCCTTTCGTCTGAGCCACCTAAATTGAATAATCTCATTTCTGTAAGAACTTCTCCTCCCTGAAGTATTTGTTTGTAATCTTTTAATATTTCTGCTCTTACGTCAAGAAGAATTCCTGCTGACTCAACTTCAACTGCCAATAAAATCTCTCTTTTTGTCGAGCCCGAACTAATAATAATTTTTCCAAGATATAGGTTAGGAATTGTTTCCGCTTTTACTATGATATACAGTGGAATTACTTTTGACTCTCCAGGATTTAAGAGGATCACATCCTCTCCACGCATGACAAAGTCAGGGATGAGGTTTTCTATTGTAATTGTTATTGGTTGAGTTCCTGGATTTGTTATCGTAACATTCTCTGTTTTTACCTGCCCAGGATTTAGTGAAACCTTAATTTCATTTTTGTCCAAAGTGAATAAGTCTGTTACGGAATACACAACCCCCCCGCTACCTCCACCTCCGCCCAGAGACGTTGTGTCTGGCGTTCCCCCTCCAGCAGGAGTTTCTTCTGCACTGTAGTTTGTGAATTGTGTGACATTGAACACAAATATTCCTCCGGAATAGCTTACTTCTGTGCAAATTGCGTTTGGGCAAACTTCTCCGTTCCTTAGAATTCTTGGATTTGTAAATGTTAAACCGTATAAAGACAGTGTTGCAGATTTGTTAAAATTAGGCAAAGCCGTAGAATTTAATACAATGCTATTGTTTGAAATGTTTATGTATAAGTCAAGGTCCAAATCACTGTCTATGTTTGAGTCGTTTGTTGTATTAATTGCGTCGTTGAATGCTATCTCTCCGTAATCAGTATTTTCCAAAACAACTCCAGACAAATTCTGCAATTCTTCGTAGGTTGAAGAGTTAAAGTCTGTTGATGAACCTTTTGTTGAACCTGAATAATTGTTATAATGGACTACAAACTTGTCTGTGTTAACTGTGAATGTTACATTTGCAGAAGAATTTCCGTAAGTATTATTTGCATATAAGTAAAGAGTATGCACTCCGTTTGTTGTACTAAAAGTTGTGTTTGCTGTTATTGTCGTGTTTGCACCAGAATCAAGGTTGTACCAAAAAGATAATGCATTAAGAGCCGTGAAATTTAACGGCAAATTAATTCTTGTTATGTATGTTTTGTTTGACGGTTTTATAATTGATAGGGATGGAAGAGAGCCTGCAGTGCTTGCTGTCTGAAAAGAAAAACCATGAACACCAGAAAAAAGCAAGTCATTTAAGTATCCTATAGCCTGCTGATAAAAACTGGCACTGTCTCCAAAGTAACTACTGTTAGATATATTTCCGCTTGAACTTCCCTGAGCAAAAGAACCAGAATATGTTGAAGAATTTATTTCAAGAGAGGCAGAAGCAGGTAATGTAAAAAACACGAAAAATAATAGGAAAGCTATTCCTAAAATAAAAGCCAATATTATTTTCTTCATTTTAATGTTTGAAACAACCGCCCTTTAAACAACGAACTCTACATTTATTTGATGTGTCTGTTCCTCTTATTGTTACATTTTTGTATTGTGTTATGTTTGCTTCTGTCGTAAAAGTTCCCGTTCCAGTTATAGTCATGGCATTTCCCCCTAAAGCAACGTTGGAAGTTATTACGCAATTGTCAGAACAAAGAACATTCCAATTTCCAGAAGTGTAAGTGCAAGTATCTGATGCTCCAGCTTGAACATCATACATTTGTAAAGCTGTTACATTTGTTTGGTTACTTGGAAAATCTTTTGCATATATTCTCCATCCTATTGTTTTTCCAGCACAAGCAGCAGGAACTTCCCAAGTTAAGTTACTAAAATTAGATGTTCCAACAAGAACCATGCTTGATACATTTGCTGTTGTAGCACAAGATGCTCCTGTCCCATTTACTTCAAGAACCGCAAAACTTAACTCTCCGTCATCTGTCCAGTTTACACTGTGATTTACAGATGCACCTGCTACAGGATTAGTATTATTTGTCATTGGAAAACTCCATTTTGGAGCATTGTCTGTGAACATTGCAGCTGTTTGGTTGAAGGTTACCGTTCCAAATTCTCCAGAACCCGGTGCACTTCCGCTTCCACCACTTCCAGCAACACCACCAGTTGCTAAGTATGTTACAGAAGTGTTCGTTAAAGTTGAATAAACAATATACACTCTTCCTCCAGAACCTCCACCACCACCAGCGTCGTCTGTTCCTGTTCCTGTTGCACTTCCTCCTCTACCTCCAGAAACGTTTACGGTGGAACTTGAAACATCAATACTTGAACCATATAAGATTAAATGTCCTCCAGAACCAGCACCGCCACCACCAGAATCCTGTCCAGACGCTGTTCCTCCCTGTTCTCCAGATAGGTTTACAAATCCATTAATCATAATTACTCCAAGACCTGCATTTACTTTGAAACCAGCTCCCCCTCTTGCTCCTCTTCCTGGAGTTGCATCACCAGAACCTCCACCTCCACCAGAGCCAGAACGAAGAACTAAATCAGTCGTTGAACTATAGGTAAGCCCTCCTATACCCCCATTATCTCCTGTTGTTAATGTTACGTTTCCACCCTTTCCTCCTGCTCCACCAAATCCTCCACCACCTCCACCAGCACCAGCGGCGTTATCATTTACTAATCCTCCACCTCCTCCCCCACCGTTAGGTCTGGTTGCATTTGTTCCTGCTGACCAATTGTTTCCGTTTCTTCCTTGAAGTGCAACTACTGTTATCGATACTATTCCTGGAGTTAAATCACTTCCTCTGTTTGAACCATTAATTAATCCACCTGGAGCAACAGTGAAGTTTCCTGCGGAGCCTAAAGAAAGATTTACAAAACCTGTTCCTGCCGTTCCGTTAAATGCACAAATATTCAAAACACCAGAACTTGTAACATAAACTGTATCCCAAACATTATTATAATCCCCACATAATTCTGTTGTTCCTGAGATGGTAAGAGTTCCGAGATGTGCTTGTGCAATTATTGGCTTTTGAAAGAAAGGTAAAATTTCTAATATGGTTTGTCCCGATATTTCGGAGTAAACAAAGAGTCCTCCAACTATTATAATCAAAACTAAACCTACATTTATTATTGTTTTCCATTTCATTTTAGCAAATCTCCAATATTGCTGTTGGACCCCAAATGCTTATGCAAGTTAAATTCGAAGTGATATTTGCAGAATTGCTACCGCTAAAGGTTATGTTGAACGTAGTCATATTTGTTTGTTGGGTGAATGTTCCATTTCTCAGTCCACGATATGAATTATTAAATTCAGCACTTGTATGACTTGAGTTTATTTCTCCTGCAAGTATTCTTGAAGCATTTATTGAACCTGCTAAGAGGTGGGATGAATTGATTACAGAGTTTCCTATATGTGTTGCATTAATTGTAAATGCAGGTATATGTGTCGCATTTATAATTCCCATAATTTGTGTCGCATTTAATCTATAAAATCCCGTTATATTTGCAGTCCATTTAGGGTCTACTTCTGCTCCAGATTGCAAGAAAGTTCCGTTTGTAACCCAAACATAGACCTTTGTCAAGTTAAGACTGCTGTCGGTATATACTGTTCCTGTTGCATTTGCATCTCCAAAGACATTTAACGTTTGCATAGGAGTTAATGTCCCAATTCCGACTCTACCAAAAGTTCCATTGATGAACAACAAGCTTGCATTGGAGGTGCTATTTATTATGCTAAAGTCGTTGTTAGAACCTGTAAGGTTGAATAAAATATCTCCTACAAAAGTCAAGTTTGTTAGTGTTCTGTAAGAGGTATTTGTTACATTGAATTTATCCACCATTAGGTAGGAGGCATTTGTAACATTGAACCTGTCAATCATCAAGTAAGTTAGGTTTGTTGTATTAAGCCAAGCAGATTCTGAATTTGTAAAATTTATTGTCCACTTGGGGTCTACTTCAGTTCCTGCTGGTAAGTTAGTTAAAAATCTTCCATCTCCTAAAAAGAATGTTGTAGAAACATTATCTGTGAAGTTTCCTGTTCCCAAAAAAGTGAAATTATTTAGTTTTCTAAATGTTCCATTATCAACTGCTTGGAACATTTGTAAGGAAGTATTTCCTGAACCAAGAACCGCATAAAGTAAATCGTTAACTGTCTTTGAATAGGATTGATTCCAAGAAGAGTTATCAGAACCACCAGTAGACCAAGGTGCATTTAACACATTTGATGCGTTTATGAAACCTACAAACCAAGAACCCGTTACATTCTGAGTTACTGATAAGTTTGAATCAGAGATATTTACATTGCCTAAGAATGTATAATTTATCAAAGTTCTGTAACTTGTGTTTGTCGCATTCCATTTATCTATCATTAAATAAGAAGCATTAGTAACATTCCATTGTGATTTTAAAAAGTATAAATTACTTGTAGCATAGGTTTGATTCCATGAACTATTATCCCCTCCACTCGCACTTAAACAATTTCCTCCAGCAATACAAAAATCAGTTGTTGTCGTAACATTACCAACGAAAGTTATGTTTGTTAGTGTTCTGTAAGACGTGTTTGTCGCATTCCATTGGTTTATTCTCATTAATGTTCCATTAAATGCTTTTGGTTCTCCTATTGGTGCAAATGTTGAATTTGTAACCCAAACATAGACCTTTGTCAAGTTAAGACTGCTGTCGGTATATACTGTTCCTGTTGCATTTGCATCTCCAAAGACATTTAACGTTTGCATAGGAGTTAATGTCCCAATTCCGACTCTACCAAAAGTTCCATTGATGAACAACAAGCTTGCATTGGAGGTGCTATTTATTATGCTAAAGTCATTGTTAGAACCTGTAAGATTGAATAAAATATCTCCTATAAAAGTCAAGTTTGTTAGTGTTCTGTAACTGGTATTCGTTGCGTTCCATCTATCAGCCATTAAATAAGAGGTGTTTGTGACATTAAACCTGTCAATCATCAAATATGAGGAGTTTGTTGTACTCAAGAATGGAGTCCACATATCTGTTAATGTTTGATTCAAGGCATATGAAGCATTTGTTACGTTCCATTGTGATTTCAAGAAATACAATTCTCCACTTGCATATGTTTGGTTCCAAGAACTGTTTCCTCCGCTAGCAGGCGCAGATAAACAAGCTCCGCCAGCAATACAGAAATCACTTGTTGTTGTTACGTTGCCTACAAAAGTAACATTTGTTATTGTTCTATAAGACGCGTTTGTCACATTGAATTTGTCAATCATCAAGTAAGATGAATTCGTTGTACTCAAGAATGGAGTCCACATATCTGTTAAAGTTTGATTCAATGCATAAGATGCATTGGTTGCGTTCCATTGATTTATTGTCAAAACCGCCGTTCCATTCACAGTCATCTGTGAAGCGTTTATTGTTCCGTTTACATCAAGTGTTGTTGTAGGTGCTAATTTTCCAATTCCAACTTTGTCAGTATCCGAACCTATAAACAAAGTTCCTAAATCAAAGGTGTAGTTTCCCGTCGCTGTGTCACCATAATCTTTCAAATAACTTTCGTTTGTTACATTCCATTGTGCTTTTGTAAAATATAAGTTACTTGTAGCATAAGTTTGATTCCAGGAAGAGTTATCTCCAGCGCCACCGCTCCAGTCTCTAATATAACCAGTTGTATTCCAGTTCTGTATTAAACCAGATGAATTCCAATCAGAAGAACTGTAACTTCTAATCAATCCACTCGCATTCCAATTCTGAATATCTCCACTTACATTCCAATTTCTGATTAGTCCTGTTGAGTTGTAAGCGTTGTAAGTTAAGTTGGTTGTGTTCAAGAAAGGTAACCACATATCCGCCAAAGTCTGATTCAATGCATAAGATGAGTTTGTTGCGTTCCAATTAGAAATTGTCAAAAC
>JBBSYF010000027.1:0-1928 GCA_038045405.1 Nanobdellota archaeon
ATGAATTAGAATTAAAATTTACTCTCGCTCGCCTTCGTCCCCGCCACCGATATCTTCATCCATTTCATCCTCGGGGTTAACAAGTTCCATGATTTCTCCTTCCTTAGCAATCTCTTGTTCTTCTTCAGATTTCCTTTCATCTACTTTCTCGTCACTAACCTTATCTTTTATTCTTCTCAGTTTTTCTTCTCTCTTTCCTGGGAAAGGTTTTTTGACAGAAATAGGAAGAACTCCAGATTCAAATTCAATTTCAGCTATCTTAAGAGCATCGTATTTTACTCTTTCCAAATCTTCTTTACTCATCTTGATTAAAAGTGGCGCATTCATTGCGATTTGTAGAGCTCTAGCTCCAAGAATCCTTGCCGCTTCATACTTTGTGAAATCTTCAGGTTTTACCATTTATTATAAAAATTTTTCTATCTTTAAAAAAACTTTCTTTCTTACTTTTTCACTTAAATCAAGCATTTCATGAACCTTTTGAATACTAAGTTCAATAGGGCTTCCTTTTTGCATCGAAGAAATTACTCCTTCAACGTTTGCTCCTATTGTGATTTTTGCTTCGCTAACATCTTCCTCTTCTTGTGTTGGGTCAACAATTATCTTGTTTCCGATTTTGTGAGGAGTTATACAAATAGGAATATCTTTTGTAAGTGGAAGTCCTTTTGTTGTGTGCTCGTCATATAAGACTTTTCCGGTTTCTTCATCGTACTTTGGCATTTTGGCCCATTTTAATGCAGCTACTGCTCCGATTGTTGCAGCATCAATAAGGTTTCCATCATCGTTTATTGAATAAATGTCTATGAAAACAGACCAAACCTTTTCTCCTTCTTTTATACACAATTTTTCAAAGTCTACGAATTTGCTTTCTCTTATTGCTCTATCTACAAGTCTTCCAAGTTCAACTGCGGGGAATTTTGGTGGCCCGTTCTCATATCTTGGTGAACTCAAAGGAAGCAATTCTGAAGTAACCATTAAATTTCCTTTGTTCGGTGAATCTGGGTAAGGTGCAGCAACGCCCATCTTCACACCCACAATAACTTCTGTTTTTCCAAGTTTAACTCTTGCAGAACCTTCTGCTTTATTTGATACATTTCCTTCTATTGTAATTTCTCGAAAATCTTCGGGCTTTCTACCATCGAATCTCTTTCCCTGATCGAGATATTCTCTTATTCTTTCTGCTGTTAATCTTGATGTTTCCATTTTATTTGTCTTCCTCTTCGTTTAATGAATCTTTTAACGCCTTTTTTTGAACTTCATAAATGTCTTTTGTTGCTTTCTTTGCAAGTTCAATTGCTTCTTTCAATTCTTTTGATGTGATTTTTCCGTCAAGCTGTAAGTGTGTTAACATTCCATCTTGAGTCAAAGTTATAGGAATATCTGTTGCACCTTCTCCTTCTTCCCAGTCTTCCTCATCTTTGTTTAAGTCAACAACTAATTGTTTGTCGAGTTTTCCTATTGAGACACTTGAAACCATTTCTCTCATTGGAACTCCAGCGTGTGCAAGAGCAAGAGCAGCAGCGTTTATTCCTGCACATCTTGTTGATGCGTTTGCTTGTAATATATTAATGTGAACATCTATTACCATGTTAGGATATTTGTAAAGCATAAGAACTGGTTCTAAAGCCCATTCAGTTATTTTACTTATTTCCATACCTCTTCTACTTGGTCCTGGCTTTATTCTGTCTGAAACAGAAAAACTAAGCATACTGTAATTACATCTTAAAGTTCCCTTCTCTGGATTCTGTGAATGTTGTGGATGCATTTTTCTTGGGCCATAAACAGCCGCAATTGCAATTGTGTCTCCAAAAGAAAACATTGCACTTCCGTCGGCATTTGGTACAATTCCAACTTTTGCACTCATCTTTCTCATTTCATCTACTTTTCTTCCGTCCGGTCTTTTGAATGCTGTTGATTTTTCTTTTGTCATT
>JBBSYF010000028.1:0-17361 GCA_038045405.1 Nanobdellota archaeon
TTTTTTATATATGGGAAAAGAAAGTTAAGAACAAAGTTAGATTATTTAGGCTTCCGTTTTTATTGTCTTTGATTTTTATAATTTATTCAATTTTAGAAAGGTTTAGCTTTAACAGCCTGATTTTTATAACAGCATTATGGGCTTTGTTTTTAGTTGTATATTTTTTCAGAACTAACAAAAAATTCAAAACCCTTTCAGCTAAAATAATTGAATGTTGTAAAAAATGGTGAAAAAAAAGATAAATAAGAATGAAATAGCATTTGTATGTGAAAAATGTTGTTTAAGTTATAAAGATAAAAAGTTGGCTGAAAAATGTGAGGCATGGTGTAAGGAGAAAAATTCTTGCAACATAAAACTTACTTGTTACTCTATTGAAAGGAGCCAGAAACAAGATGAAAGAAGACAACTCAAAAAGAGATAATTCTATTTTGTGCGGAGTGTTGTCAGGTTTAGGATTACTTTTGTTTTATCTCGGAGTTGTATCTTTTTTTCAAGGAATCGAATTTGCTTTCTTGAACCTGCGAAGTTTGTGGTATTTAATTTTCCCTCTTGCAGTGGGATTCGGAGCACAAATAGGACTTTATACCTCAATTAAACACACTGCGGCACTTACTGGAACTGTAGCTGGAACTGGAGGAGTTTCCGCCGGCTCTATGATTGCATGTTGTAGCCACTTTTTGTTAAGTGTAATCCCAATAGTAGGAATTTCTGGATTAGCGGTTTTTTTAACTGCATACCAAAAATGGTTTTTAGTCCTTGGAGTTATTTCAAACATCATCGGAATTTCAGTTATGCTCAAGCACAAAAGAAAAATGAAATTTGGGGATAAAAAGTAATGGGACATAACGGTTTTAGTCATATGTGGATAATGGTCTTAGCATGTGGAGGAGCACTCTTATTAGTCTTAGTGCTTCCACTTCTTGGCTTGTCCAAAAATTGGTCTTTTGGAATTGCTATGATGGTAATGATGGGTTTACATTTTTTGATGATGCGCAATCATTCAGAACGTAATCATAAGAAACAAAAAGGAGGTTCTTGCCATTAATGTGAATAAACAAATTTTGTTATATGTTATTACCGGACTGTTAATTTTAGGGTTGTTGTTACTAACATTTTTTCCTGGGACAATTCAGGCATGGAAAGATTCGGGAAAATCTGACTTGGAAAAATGTAAACCTGCTGCTGGCTATACGGAAGAAGCATGGCAAGAACACATGGGTCATCATCCAAACATTTATAGAGAATGTTTGACTTAATTAAATTGTAGCAAACTATAACACAAAAAAGGAGGTAGAATAAAAAATGGTGAAGCAAAATTTAGGAAGGATTGACAGAATTTTGCGATTTGCACTAGCTTTTTGGTGGCTTGGACCTTTTAGACCAGAATTAAACTTAGTATGGGCAAACTGGATAGTAATAATTATCGGTTTAATTGCTCTCTTGGAAAGTTTTACGGCACAGTGTTGGTTGCATAATGCTTTTGGCATAAACAACAAGAATCAGTAATTGAAACTAGTTTCAGATAAACCTTTATATATTAAATTTTCTTGAGGTTTTTATGTCTACTAAAGATTTTGTAAAATCAATGAGCAATGACGAAGTAGAAGGAGAACTGCTAAAAACAGTTTTCATCTCTTTAGCAACGTCCTTCGCAATTTTAGCAGTGCTCTACTTTCTAAGATTTAGGTACTTAGCAGATTTTATTCCTAAGTACGGATTTTATTTGTTTTTCTCGATTTTAAGCTATGCATTAGTTCTTCCTTCTGTTGTTCATGTGCGTGCTTACAAAGAATTCCCCTGCATGAGTGGGATGATGATAGGTATGACTATAGGAATGATTGCGGGCTTTTTGCCAGGATTTTACGTTGGAGCAACAAACGGAATGTTTTGGGGAAGCTTTTTCGGAATGGCTATAGGAATAGTTTTCGGAGCTTGGAACGGGAAGTGCTGCGGAGTAATGGGAACTATGGAAGGAATAATGGCTGGATTTATGGGTGGGCTTATGGGTGCAATGACTGCAGTGATGATGTTGAATGATAATCTAAAATTAGCAGCCGTTCTTGTATTCCTTGTCTCAGCAGTCATAATGATTGGATTGAATTACATGATTTACCAAGAAACTCGCTCCTTTGAAAGAAAACACAAAGATGATGCGTTTTTCACAATTTTCTGGAGCCTTATACTCACGTCTTCAACAATCTGGCTTATTGTATTCGGGCCAAGGAGTTTGTTATTCCAATGAAAAGCAAAAATCTGTTCTTTAGCATTGCAATTCTTGCCATAATAGTTTTCGGAGGACTGGTTTTAATTAAAGGAAACTCGCAAATAAACTTGCAAGTAGATACTGGCTCTGGAAGTGTTCAAGTAGTAAAGATGTATGTTCAAGGAGGCAGTTATGTTTTCCAACCTTCAGAGTTCAAAAAAGGAGTTCCAGTAAGAATAGAGGCAGATGTCTCAAGAATGCCTGGCTGCTCAAAATCTATTGTTATCTCTCCATTCGGAATCAGAAAAACTTTAACTTCAAGTGACAATGTAATAACCTTCACCCCAGACAAAGCAGGAACATTTAACATTGCATGTTCTATGAATATGTATCGCGGAACTTTCACAGTAACTGAAAGCGATGGAACTAAATCGGCTTACGTTGATACTTCCGCTCCAAAGGGGTCTAGTTGCGGTGGTTCGGGAAGCGGTGGTTGTGGTTGTGGTAGTTAAGAATAAATTAAAATTAAAATGAAAAATAATAATGACTTGTTAATTGGGATAATAATTGCTGTAGCCGTATTCTTACTCTTAGGGGTGTTTGGTTTTGGTGGAATGATGAGTGGAAGCTATGGCATGATGGGAAATTGGGGATATGGTTTGGGAGGAATGTGGATTTTTGGGTTTTTATTTATGATTCTAATTTTAGTAGCCTTAGTTTTATTTATTCTATGGTTAATCAAACAATTGCAAGAGGATAATAACAGAAGAAGATGAAAACAGAAGATTTCGCATACATAATTGAAACAGAAAAAAGTTTTGATGAAGCAGTTGTATCCGTTTTAAAAGCTGTTGAGCAAAAAGGTTGGGCTTTATTCCAGATTTATGATATAAAGGAAAGACTGGCTGCGAAAGGTTTTGAACATAAACCGCTAAAAATTATTGAAATTTGCTCTGGAAAGCACGCTAATAATTTTTTAAACAAAAATAGAATGATTTCTTTGTGTATGCCTTGTAAGATTAATGTGTTAGAAGAAAATGGAAAAGTAAAGATTGTTGGAATGAAACCAACAATGATTATACAATTATTTCCTGAATTAAGTCAGGGGGAAGTTGAAGAAGTAGAAAAAGATATAAAGGACATTGTTGATAATTCAAAATGAAAAAAGCTAAATTAACGATTCATGGCATGCACTGCTCTTCGTGTGCAGGAAACATAGAGCGTAGCTTGGGCAAAACACCAGGAGTAAAAAGCGCAAGCGTTTCTCTGCTCCTGAAGAAAGCAACTGTTGAATGTGAAAATTCCGTCAAGGAAGAAGATTTGAAGCATGCAGTAAAAAGAGCTGGCTATGAGGTTAAGTCTATAGAATATGAATAATATGCAACATAAAAAGGGCACGCACGACATGCATGATATGAAAGGTATTTCAAAAAAATCTCAAGAAGATAGTATGAACATGGACGAGCATCATCATAGTTCTCCTCCTGAAGACGAAGAGGTAGATGAATGGAAGAGAAAACTTTTCGGTGCTTGGCTTTTCACAATTCCTATTGCATTTTTGATGTTATCAGAAAGACTTTTCGGAATTCGATTTTTCTCAATGGAATACACTACATTCCTTATTCTAGCAATAGGATTTCCAGTTCTTTTTGTTTTTGGTTGGACTACAATCCGAGGCGGGATGCGTGGGTTGTTTACTTTTTATTTCAACATGGATTCTCTTATCGCACTAGGAACAATAGTGGCTTACCTCACAGGACTCTTCAGCCTATTTTTTGAAATACAAGATTATTCTGGCGTTTCTGCAATGATAATGGCTTTTTACATAACAGGAAAGTACGTTGAAGCCAAAGCTCGTGGGCGCGCTTCTCAAGAAATAAAAAAACTTCTTGAACTAGGAGCAAAGAAAGCTAGAATTTTACGCGGCAACAAAGAAATAGAAGTTGACATTTCTGAAATAAAGATTGGAGACGTCTTAATCGTCAAGCCAGGAGAAAAAATCCCTACAGATGGAATTATTGTAAAAGGAGAGAGTAGTGTTGACGAGTCTATGGTTACTGGAGAAAGTTTGCCTGTTGATAAAACAAAAGGTGATAATGTTATCGGAGCAACAATAAACCAAGATGGAATTTTGTATATTAAAGCAACAAAAGTTGGAAAAGACACTTTCCTCGCGCACATAATAAAGCTCGTTGAAGAAACTCAGAGTGAAAAAATCCCCATACAGATTTTAGCAGACAAAATAACAAGAGTCTTTGTTCCATCAATCTTAGTTCTTGCCGCATTAACTTTTGCAGGCTGGTTTTACTTTAGTTCCGACTTAAGCAAAGCGATTGCTGCAAGTGTTTCCGTTCTCGTTATTGCATGTCCATGTGCTCTAGGGCTTGCCACGCCAACGGCTTTAATGGTCGGTTCTGGAATGGGTGCCAAGCACGGAATTCTCATAAGAAAGGGAGAAGCTATGCAAACAATGAAACATGTAAGAATAGTTGTCTTTGATAAAACAGGAACAATAACTAAAGGAAAGCCAGAAGTAACAGATATAAAGTCTGACGTTAAAGAAAATTACCTCCTCGAAATTTCTGCTTCACTTGAAAAATTAAGTGAGCATCCAGTTGCAAGAGCTATTGTCGAAAAGGCTAAACTAAAGAGATACAAGGAAGTAACGAACTTCAAGACATTAAGAGGCAGAGGTGTTGAAGGAAAAATCGGAAAGAACGATATTGTTATTGGAAACCGAACTCTGATGAAAGAGAAAAAAATTTCTTTTGATAAATTCATTAAATCTATTGACAAATTTGAATCGGAAGGAAAAACAACAATGATTGTTGCAGAAAAAGGTAAGGTTATAGGGGTTATCGCTGTTGCTGATGCATTAAAAGAAGATTCCATTTTGGCAATAGCTTCCCTAAACAGTCAAGGATATGAAACGGTGATGATTACTGGAGATAATGAAAAAACAGCAAGAGCAATTGCAAAGGAGGCTGGAATTTCAAATGTAATAGCAAATGTTCTTCCAGAAGACAAAGCAAGAAAAGTTGAAGAACTCCAGAAGAAAGGCATGGTGGCTTTCGTAGGTGATGGAATAAACGACGCTCCAGCCTTAAAACAAAGCAACGTTGGAATTGCGATGGGAACAGGAACAGACATTGCGATAGAATCTGGAGACATCGTTCTTGCAAAGGGCTCTTTAATAGGCGTTGTCCAAGCAATAAATCTCAGCAAAGCCACCTTCAGCAAGATAAAGCAGAATTTGTTCTGGGCGTTTGCATACAACGTCGTGGCCATTCCTCTGGCTGTCGCCGGGGTTTTACATCCGGTTGTTGCAGAGATTGCCATGGCCCTTTCCTCAATAACAGTTGTGACAAACGCTAATTTACTAAGAAGAAAGAAGATTTAAGAGTTATAATGGATATTAAAAAACAAAATGAGGTTTTCTTTGGGAAAATAGCAGGATATTATGATATTATCTTCGGTAATTGGATAAGAAAAACGCAGATTAAAGTTATTAAGTCTTCTAAAATAGACAAAAGTTCAAAAGTTCTTGATGCGGGATGTGGAACTGGCAATTTTTTATCTTTATTAGAAAAGGATAATATAAAGAGACTATATGGAATTGATATATCTAAGGAGATGCTTAAAATTGCAAAGCATAAACTAAAAATTTCAAAGATTAGCTTATCTTCCGTAGAAAGTCTCAAGTTTAAAAGTAATTTCTTTGATTATATTTTTAGCGTAGATGCGTTTCACCATTATTCAAGTAAAGAAAAAGCAATGGAAAGTTTTCACAGAGTCTTAAAGAGTGGAGGAAAATTGGCAGTTGTTGACTTAACATTTGGGGATTTTTTAAATGAAATATTCCACAGAATAGAACCAGGTAATAGCGGGGTGTGCAATAAGATTCAGATGAGAGGAATATTTGCAAAATACAACTTTAAAGAAGTTAAACAGAGCAAAATTGGAATGTTTACCGTAATGACTGCTGGAGTAAAGTGACGGAAAAAAGATTTAAATAATCTAAAAAACTAATAATAAAATGAAAAACGAGGCGCTGACTTTAGTAATAATCATAGCGGCTGTAGCTATTTTTTCAATCTTCGGAACGAGCTTTGCGGGCTATGGTGGAATGACCAACATGATGTATGGAAATTACGGAAACGCAATGATGCTCTTTAGTTGGTTTTATGGAATATTAATTCTGATTATTTTAGTACTTTTCATAACGTGGCTTGTAAAGCAGATTAAAAAATAGGATTTTTAATTAACAACTTCGCAAGTACCAATAATTTCTATGCAACTTAATTATTTATTTTCATTTAACAACTTTAGAAACCATCGCGAAAAGACTATTTGTCAGAAATCCAAGAATATCCTCTTTCTTCCAGACTCTTAACCAACTCTTCTTTACCTTCCATTGCTATCTTTCCTTCAATCATTACCGAAACCTTGCTCGGGTTCACGTACTCAAGAATTCTTTTGTAGTGCGTTATGATTAGAACACTTTTTTCCGGCGCCATAAACTTTTTTATTCCTTCCGAAATCTTCTTCAAAGCATCAATGTCCAATCCTGAATCAGTTTCATCAAGAACTGCAATTTTTGGATTTAGAACAAGCATTTGTAAAATCTCAACCTTCTTCTTCTCACCGCCAGAAAAACCCTGGTTTAGATATCTATTCAAAAATTTAGCGTCAATGCCCAATTCTTTACACTTTTCTTCAAGCAAGGCACGAAATTCAAGAAGAGAAATTTTTCTTTCGTTTAAAGAGTTATAAGCTTGTCTCAAAAAGTTAGTAATAGTCACTCCTGGAACCTCAACAGGCATTTGAAAAGATAAAAATAATCCTTTCTTAGCTCTTTCATCTGGACCTAATTTTGTAATGTCTTCTCCATTCAGAATAATTTTTCCAGTTATTATTTTATACTTCGGATTTCCCATCAGAACATACGCCAAAGTTGTCTTTCCAGAACCGTTTGGACCCATCAAAGCATGCACTTCTCCGTCCTTTACAGTCATGTTAACTCCAGTTAGAATCATCTTCCCTTCAAATCCAACACACAGGTTTTTTATTTCTAACATTTTATATCTCACCCCTTCGAAGCCTTTCATCAAGATAACGCATTTCAGAACCTGTAAGTTTGTAATCTAAACTTCGACCAGCTTTAACTTTTCCGTCCTTATACGGAAAAAAAGGAACTACTTCACCTTTAACGGTAAAGCTACGAAATCTCAAACACTTAACGGTACCATCTTTTTCCCTAAAAGCAATAACATGTTTTCGAGGAATTATGTCTCCTCCACCCCTACTACTCTTTCCAAGATATAACGCTCTCTCTACCAACTTTCTACCCAGAGTCATCCTGTAAGTCTCTCCAATTTTAAGTTCTAGGCGTGAATCACATTCATTTTCTTCCATCTTTATCTCAGGGCATTCTTCGTTGCTTCTAAGGGCAGCAAAGCACATTTAATTCTCGCGGGAGTTATATTCATCTTAAGTATTTTCATAATGTCTTTCGAAGTCATTTTCATTATCTCTTCAATTCTCATGCCTTTCATTTTGTCAGTCAGCATAGAAGAACTTACCATAGAAACAACACAGCCACTTCCAGAGAACTTAGCGTCAATAATTTTTCCACTTTTATCAACTTTCAACTGAACAGTAATCTCGTCGCCACACACAGTATTGTACTCAGTCGCTTCATGACTGAATTCTTTTAACAAACCGAAGTTGCTCGGACTCCTATAAAGCTCAAGAATGTGTTCTCTGTACATATCTTCAGGAATTGCTTCATGTTCGTTTGCTTTGCTTTGTTTCTTCATTTTAATATTTTTAACAAGTCTTCAACCGAGTTTATTCTGTAAGTTGGTTCTCCCGTTTCAGAATTAGGAGTCTCTCCAGAATATTGTCCACTTTGAATCCAAGCAGTTTGACAACCCAGATGATTTCCTATTTGAATTCCTCTAACGGTTCTGTCATCAACTACTAAGGTATTTTCAGGTTTAACACCCATTTTTTTCATACACAACTTAAACTGTTCGGGAGTTTTATCAATGTCAACAATTATAACTTCGAAATATTTTTTTATTTCATCTATCTGTCGCAGTCTATTCTCAACATTAGCAGAAACTGCTTTTGAGATAACAGATATTTTGTACTTTGATTGCAACTCTTTCAAAACCTTTTCTGAATAAGGAAATAATCCCTTACCCCCAAACTGATATAAAGTCCCAACCCAATCAAAAATTATTGCCTCAGTTTTCTTCATCGTTTCTTAAACTTCTCCTTTACTTTTTTTAAGGATTTTATCAATTTGTCAACATCCTCAAAAGTGTTGTAAAACGAAAAACTAATTCGACAAACTCCACCTTTAACACCCAAAACATTCATTAGAGGCATTGCGCATTGATGTCCAGCACGAATTGCAATCTTATCTCTATTCAAAAGCTCAGCAATATCGTGTCCGTGTACACCTTCAAGAGTAAAAGATAC
Organism: Nanobdellota archaeon; assembly: GCA_038045405.1. Lineage (GTDB taxonomy): Archaea > Nanobdellota > Nanobdellia > Pacearchaeales > GW2011-AR1 > ASMP01. Next base: position 8,693 of record JBBSYF010000028.1, read on the forward strand.
TATCGAAGAACTGTTTTTGAAACTGTAAATTTTCACACCCTCAATCGTGCTTAATTTCGAATAAGCATACTCTGTCAATTTTTTTTCCCATTCACTTACATTCTTCATGCCAATTTTTTCTAGGTATTTTATGGCCTCAGCCAATCCCACAGCGTCTGCTATATGCTGGGTTCCAGCTTCAAACTTCTCAGGGATATTTGCGAATTCTGTGGAATCAAAGCCAACATTTTTTATCATTCCTCCACCAAAATTAAAGGGTCTCATCTTTTCCAAAAGTTCTTTTCTTCCGTATAGAACTCCAATTCCTCCAGGTCCTAACATTTTATGTGAAGAAAACGCAAAGAAATCGCATCCAATGTCTTTAACATTAACTTTTATATGAGAAACTGCTTGAGCTCCGTCAATAATCACTAATGCTCCTTTTTGTTTTGCAATTTTCGTAAGTTCTTTCATAGGATTTACTGTTCCAAGAACATTTGATACGGCAGTAAATGCAAACACCGCGGTCTTCTCTGTTATCTTTCTTTTTGCATCTTCTAGGTCTAGCGTAAAATCCTCTTTAATCTTAACGAATTTCAAAACCATTCCGCTTCTTTTAGCCATCTGTTGCCACGGAACTAAATTTGAATGATGTTCCATTTCCGTCAAAAGAATCTCGTTCTTCCCTTTAGGAATTATCGAAAGAAGGGTATAAGAAAGAAGGTTCAAAGATTCTGTTGCATTTCTCGTAAAAACAATTTCATTGGAATCAGCACCAATAAACTTAGCAACTACTTTTCTTGACTCATTGTATACAATCATTGCCTTCTCTGCGAGGGTATAAACTCCGCGACCAGCGTTAGCATTTTCTTTTTCATAGAAATCCGTAACTGCTTTAATCACTTGTTTTGGTCTTTGGCTCGTAGCCGCATTATCTAAGTAAATCAAACCAGGATTATTCTTGAAAATAGGAAAATCTTTCTTCAACTTCTTCGCAATGTTATTATTTATTTTCATATTTAACTACACGTCCATCCTTGTATTCGATTTTTGAGTCTAGAGTAACCGCATCTGAAATTTGCTTTCCAAAACGATAAGTTCTTTCACGTTTGTAAATACCTCTTATTGAGCTAATTTGTCTAGCGCCTTCGTCTTCTTCAAGAAGAGGAATGTGAACATCATTAATTTCAGTGTATATTCTATTGAATCTAATTTGACCAGGGTCCATGACTGTCATAGGGGCTATTTCCCAAACATACCCATCTTCAGCTCCTCTAGATTTAGTTTGTTCAACAACTTCTCCTTCAATTTTTCTTCTCGTTTTGAATCTAACAAACCAAACTGGTTCAACACTTCTTATTCCTGAGAGATCAAGTAAAATATCAATTAAATTGACTGTCATTTTAAACAACGCTGTTCTCAATCTCCAACTCAATCAATCTATTTAATTCAACAGCATATTCTAAAGGAAGTTCTTTGATTAAAGGTTCAATGAAACCAGAAACAATCATTTTTGTTGCTTCTTTTTCGTTTAATCCACGGGACATTAAATAAAAAAGTTGTTCTTCTCCAATTTTTCCGATTGCAGCTTCGTGAGAAACATTAACATCGTTCTCTTCAACTTCCATTGCAGGAACAGTTCCAGACTTACTTCTATCATCAAGCATCAATCCATCGCAACGCACACTTGACTTCGCCCCTTTACATCCCTTCTTTATTTTAACAAGCCCTCGGTAGTTTGTAATTCCTCCATCCATAGAAATGCTCTTACTTATTACATGACTTGTTGTGTTCTCGGCCAAATGATAGACCTTACATCCAGTGTCTTGATACATTCCTTTTGCCGCATAAGCAATTCCCACATAATCTGTACTAGCTCCCTTGCCAATCAAAACAGAAGAGGGGTAAAGCATTGTAACTTTTGAATTGTGAACTATTAACCCGTTAGCTATAAAGTTATGATATCCTTCAACCTCTATATCAAAAGTTGGTTTTATACCTGTTTCCTCAATTTTATTAACTCTTGAAAACCCAATTTCTTCATTAACCTTGCTTTTAAAGTTAAATCCCTTTGAAGAAGAGTAATTTCTTCTAGTTTTCAGCTTATTTATCTTGTCTTTTTTTGCCTTACATTTTAAAGGTAAAGATTTAACATTTTTTCCATTAAAAAATAATCTCCAAGAATCCTTAAGTCTTACTTTTTTACCAAGAATTTCTGAGTTTCTTGCTTTCCCATGCTCAAATATTTTAGACCCCCACAATCCTATTTGAATCCCAAGGAATTTAACGTCTTCAAGTAAATTTTTGCTTACGCTGGTCAAATAAACAGCATTTTTAGAAATATGCCCGTCTGAGTCAATATATCCAGCCAAAAGGGAGAATATCTGTTTTTCTGGAAGAGTAAAAACCCATGGAAGCATTTTTTTTGTATCCGCAGTTCCACTAAAACCAATTTCAGAAAATAACTCGCATAAAATTTTAGAGTTTACTATGATGTATCTTTCTTTCTTTTCTGTAACATTGTAATTAAATAACTTTTTTAGCAACTTTATTAGATCATCTCTGTAATCTTCTTTTTCATGTGTTGCAATATTTATTTTATTATTTTTTAAATCAATGTGGCCATCACCCATAATGAGTCCCATTAGCCACATAAAATCTTTATTTGTTTCTTCGGGTATTTTTATATTTTTATTATATAAATAAGAGGTATCCATCTTAAAGGAAGAATATTGATTTTTACTGCTAACTTCTTTTCCAATTTTAATTTTAGGTAAATGATAAGACTTTCCTTTATGAGGTAATTTTTTTATTATTCCCACTAAATCTCCCCTCTTTAATTCTTCTAATGGTTTCCAAACAAGTTTAAAGAATCCTTTTTTATGATTTGGATTATTTTTCTCTCTTATTAATGTTAAAAAGGGGTGGTTTGAAGATGCTTCTATTTCTCTCCCTCCTGAACTAAGTCTGTAAACTTTCTTGTTCCCGCTAAATATCTTGCTTTTAACCTTAGATGTTTTTATGCTATTTGTATCTTCGTCCCAAACAAAAACATTGTCCCCAGTTTTTATTGATTTAATATTTTTAGGACCCATGGAATTTGTAAACACCTTTGAATTTTCTGTGAGGCATCCAGTGTTTCCATTAATCCATTCCATTATTCCATTTTCATAAACAATAGCTCTCTTCGTGTTCAGATTGTAAGTGTTTTTGCTCCAATTCTCTATGCTGCTGTATCTAACTCTTGCGCCTTTCAAAACATGAATCTCAACACAACCAGCATGCAAAGAATTAGAGTCATATCTTGGAGCGCTACAGCCTTCAATATAATGAACTTCACTGCCTTCATCAGCGATAATAAGTGTATGCTCAAATTGTCCCGCACGCTTCGCATTCATTCTAAAATAAGCTTGTAAAGGAAGTTTAACCTTAACGTTTTTAGGAATGTAAATGAAAGTACCTCCAGACCATACTGCCGCATGCAAAGCAGAAAACTTATGCAATCCAGGGTTCACGCAAGTAGTCATAAAATATTTTTTAAATAGTTCAGGATATTGTTTTAATCCTTCATCGCAGTCTAAGAAAACAACTCCTTGTTCCGCTAGTTCTTTCTTAAGCTTGTGATAAACAACTTCAGATTCATATTGGGCTCCAACTCCTGCCAAAGCTTCACGTTCAGCCTTTGGAATTCCAAGCTTCTCATACGTTTCTCTTATATCAGCGGGAACATCTTCCCAACTTTCCGAGTTTTTCTTTGCATCTGGCCTCATATAGAAATGAATCTCATCAAAATTCAAATCAGACAAGTTTGGCCCAAAATTAGGCATGTCCATATTCTCAAAAAGTTCCAATGCATCCAATCTTTTTTTCAGCATCCATTCTGGTTCTTCTTTGTCTGCAGAAATTTGTCTTACTAAGGCCGCAGAAAGGCCCAGCTCCGACTTGAAAACCAACTTCTCTTCATTTGCATCGTCATAAATGTTTCTTGTTATGTTCAGAGTGTCCATATTTTAACCTAAAGAAACCTTTATTTAAAAGTTGTTATAAAATCCATTTATTTTCATTTCTTCTTCCCCACTATTTCATTAACATCCTTAATCATTAAATCCATATCTTCATCATCAAGCCCATGCATCATCGCCCCATCCTCAAGGGTGTCGAACTCTGAAAAACTGCATCCTGCACAATGCAACCCATATTCCATCAAAATCTCCTGGACTTCGGGATGCTCATCTATCAATTCCTTTACAGGAGTGTCTTTCGTAATAATTTGACTTTGTTTCATAGAAAAACCTTGTTTTCCAGCTTTTTAAAACTTAAGCTTTTGTCTTTTTATCGTCGTAATAAGTATATTTATAGTTTAAAGTCACAATTTTACTATGGAAGCAATTAGTTCTTTAATTGAATTACCAGAATCTAATTCTCCTACTTTTTCTAGTAAGAAACTTTTGCTAAAAAAAGAGTTATTTTATGTCTTAGGCGCTTTATTAGGAGATGGCTGTGCATATCACTGGAAAAAGGGAAACACAAAATCATTAATTTTAATTGGAGATGAAAGGTTTACTAAGAAGTATACTGAGAAGCTATCTAAATGTTCAACAAATAATGTAAAAAATTACATTGATAGAAATAAAAATATTTGGTTTGTTAGAGTAGGAAATATAACACTTTATAACTTATTCAAAGAAATTAGGTTAGATTTGAAAAAATTAGAGAGCTTAATTGAAAAGGGAAATTACAAAGATAATTCCATCGAATTTATAGAGGGGTTTTTTGATGCAGAGGGGTGTGTGAAAATAATAAGAGAAAAAGTAAGAAAAACTCCAAAGATATGTCTGGATATAGCAAATACTAATCTTGAAATATTAAACTTAATTGAGAACTTAATAAGAATAAATCTCGGCATTAATTCTAAAATATCAAAACAAATCGACAAAAGAAAAAATAGGAAAATAATGTATCATTTAAGAATATACAAAAAAGAAGATATAGGAAAATTTCTTAAAAACATTAAAACAACCAAGCTTAAGCCAGAAAAAATAGCTTATGTAGATAATTGGCTCAATAATGGTAGATAATATCTTTATAATTTAGCTTTCTTAAAATTAGCATTTACTTGATCCCAATTTACAATATTCCAAAAAGATTTTATATATTCATTCCTACGATTTTGATACTTGAGATAATAACTATGCTCCCACAAGTCCAATCCGAGAACGGGAATTTTTCCTTGTGAAACTGGGCTATCTTGATTTGGAGTTGTTATTATTTCTAGTTCTTTTCCGTTTAACACTAACCAACACCAACCACTTCCAAATATTCCAACAGCCTTATTGCCAAATTCCGCTTTGAAGTTATCTATTCCATTAAACTTCTTATTTATCACTTTAAGAATTTCACCGGAGGGCTCAACATCTTTCTTTAGAATCTGCCAGAAAAAACTATGATTAGCATGTCCCCCGCCATGATTCCGTACCGCAGTTCTAATATCTTCAGGAATTAACTCAAGATTTTTAAGAAGTTCCTCAGCACTCTTACCTTGTAATTTAGGGTACTTTTCAAGTGCCTTGTTCAATTTGTCAACATAAGTCTGATGGTGCTTTCCATGATGTATCTCCATCGTTTGTTCATCTATGAAAGGTTCAAGAGCATCGTAAGCATAAGGAAGTTTTGGAAGTAAGTGTAACATTCTAAGCTCAGAATATCTTTTTTTATAAAATTATCGGTTATTTGTTTTTCGTTTCTCACTGAAGGCTTTAACCTTCGTCAAAAGTAATGTTGCTACTGTAATCATAATTGCGTAAGAAACAAACCAAGACAAAATGTAAGAACCAGGAACAATTTGGAAGGGAATACAGTTTGTGAAAGCACAGTTAATGTTTCTCTCTGGACTACTGAAGAATCTTACAAGGAAGAAGAAAACCGTTACCTGTACAGCACTGAACTTCCAGAAATCTTTTCTTTTCAATTTGATGAAATAAATCGCAAGGAGAGACACCGGAATTGTAAAAAGATGTTGAAGAGATATTAACTGAGCGAGAGTTGGCCTAGATGCAAAGAAATAGTCAGTGATACCCCAAAGAGTTGTGTGTGTAAAAAGAAAATGAAAGAAGTCAATATTCCAAAAAAGGTAAGGTATGAAAATTATGTTAAACTGACTTGCTATTAAATAAGAGTTTCTTGTCAAAAGTCCAATACCAATGAGAAAAAAAGCAATATAAGAAAACCAAAGAATTCCTGCAGTTTCAGTGTATCTTATTGCGTTGTAAAAAGCTACGATTCCTAAGGCAATGTAAATAACTCCTAACACTCTCAAAAAATTTGAAGAAAACTTGTTTCCCATAAACAGTAATAGAACGGATTTTTATAAATTTACCTAATCACTTTCATAGAATTTTTACAAAAGGCTTGCATGGAATTTCCCGTCTTCCATTATTTGAGTTCCATCAACAAAAATATTACATTTTTGCATTACTACATCGCAATGCACTTTACTTTCCCATTCTGCACCAGTAACTTCTCCAAGAGGGTCTCCAAAAGCAACATGAACTCCAGGGAACTTTTTATCATGTATCATATTTCCAATAAGTTTTTCCAATCCGAGATTTGTACCAATAGCAAATTCTCCAGCCCTATTTGAATTTTGGTCAGTGTCAATGTATCGTATAAAATCTTTCTCAAGATTTCTGTTTTTTGGGCATTGAATTCTGATGATTCTAGAATGTGAAACTTTGAGTGCAAGAGGTGTTTTTTCAAGGAGTCCATACTTACCGCTAAACCAGTCTCCAAGAACGCCGTCAACAACAATGTGTCCTTCTAAATTAGAGGTAGTTGTAAACGTCTCCCCATCTGGCAGGTTAACCCATTTTCCAGGTGTAGGAAAACCATCTGCAATCGCCCATTTGTATTTTCCAACTTCAGCTGTAAAGTTTGAACCGGCAGGAGTTGTAACACTGATTGTTTTTGCGCCTTTAACAATTTCATTAATCTTCATACTAAAGTCCCTAACATTATTGTAGTCAACAGACATACCTCTCAAAAAAGCGTCTTCAGAAATTCCAATCAGGTGAAGGTGTCTCAATCTCTTATTTTCTTCAACGGCACCAAGCATTGGTACTCTGAAACTTTCTAATTCTCCTTCTTTTGTATTTCCAGCTACGTAAAAACTCACATCGGCACTTTCTAAAGCACGTCTCATGTCATCCGGAAATTTCAATGGATTTGTTCCATTATCAGGCCTCTGCCCATATGTTTCCATACAATAAACTTCAGTTTTTCCTTCAGCATATTGTGCTTGATTATCGATTGCAACAGCTATTTTCTTAGCGGCGTTATCATAAATGATTACTACTTTTTCTCCAGGCTTCAAAGCGGCACAAGTTCTGACTGCTTGCTTCGCACAGTACTCTAAACTTTTCATCATTTTTCATTAAGAAGTAAATTTTTAAACATTTGTATTATTTTCTTACTAATACCTTAGAAGCTAGAGAAGCCCGCATGACACAATGGTACTGTATCCGACTCGAATTAAGAAATTAACAAGATATCGGAGCCCTTCGGGGCATCCAGGTTCGATTCCTGGTGCGGGCGTTAAATTATAAAGAATACTGTATGTAAGAGCAACGCTTTTATAGAAAATATGTTGTTAGTCCTTATGACAAAAGACCATTTTATCCCAAGATTTGTTATCAGGAACTTTATGGATTCTAATGAGAATATCAGGTTTTATAACAAAGAAGCTGGATTAGTCTCTCCAGAGGTTAGCCACTATGCCCAATTACAAAAATGGAATTTTCATAGTAAAAAGTCTTTAACTGAATTAAAGAGTCTTTTTCCAGATATTGAAATAAACCCTATTTTTGATAGTAACATCAGTGAAGATTTAGAAACTGCTCTGAACCATTGTTTGGAAAGTCCGATGTCATCAATTGTTAATAAGATTGTCCAGAAATTTAACAATCTAAAAGGGATTATTTTAACAGAAGAAGAAAATAATTTTGTTAAGGAATATATGGCAATTCAACATCTGCGAACGCTCAAATTTAAGATGGTATCTAAAGCTTTTAATGAAAAATTCAGTCTTCCATATGGTTTCAAAGATAAAGTTGTTGAAATAGAGAATAATAGAAAAATTGATATTAAGGCTATAATTCAGAAACGTAGCCCTACACTAAATCATAAAGCCAGAAGAGAATTAGAAATAAAGTGGAGAAAAAAATTAAAGAAAGACCCAAAGTTGTTAGAAGAAATAAGACAGACATTATTTGATGAATCTCTTGATGAAATGGTAAAGAATGCTGAAGAAGATATAAAAGAAACTATCACTCATCCAGAAAGACATTCTGCAAGTATTATTAATAAAAAGCAAAGAGATAGTTTTTTAGAAGAGCTGAACTTGAAAAAAAAGACGTAAAAATAATAATTAATCTAACAAAGATACCATTTGTTTTGGGAGATACTGGAATGGTTTTTATGGCAGATGACCCAGAAGGAAAAAATAATCTTGAAGTTTTTCTGCCTATCCACCCTAATATTTTAATAGGGTTATCTGAAAATTTGCCTAAGAATGCCATAATAGATGACAACTTTGTAGCCAATTTTAATAGAATTGCAAAAGAAGATTCTTACAAGAATGTTTATTCTTTCCTAATACCCCACAGCTTGCTGTGGGGATAAAGCTATAAGTTTGT
>JBBSYF010000029.1:0-12144 GCA_038045405.1 Nanobdellota archaeon
GTTGAAACTGTAACGCTCGCTGCGCTCGCGAAAGCAATAAAGAAAACGATTGCGAGTGGCAATATGAAAAGTTTATTTCTCATCTTACTTTTTTCTCCTTAAGGCAACCTTGTTCCTTTTAATTACGAAAGAATACTTTTGTGAACGTGTTGGGTGAAAAACATTTCTCTTATCATAATATGGAGTTCTTATAGTTGTATAATCCCCTACAACAATTGGTGATATATCCTGAAGAGGAGTAGTCAAATCTTTTGCAGGAATTACCGCCATGTTTTCGAACCTCGAGGAATAACTATCATCGTTTAAATGGGGAAAGCCAAGAGACTTCACATCAATACCAAGAGGTTCAAAAAAAAGGTCCATATCTGCCCAGTTATAAAAAACTGTTTCAAGTGAGTCACCTTTTTTTAATACTGTTTTGATTAAATCTTTCATCTTAGAATCTATATCTAAAGTTTATTCGTCCACCGCTTCTTTTTCCAACACCGTTGAATGAAACCCCAAGGGAAACATTTCTATTAAAATCGTACATTGCGCCAGCGCTAAAAAGGGCCTCAGTTAGATTTTTCTTTTTTCCTGGCATTGAATTTGTTATTGTTTCTGGCTGTCCTAAAGGAGCCATATTTCTTTCGAAAGCTATTGTGCTTTTTCCGTCGATTGTCCCATCTTGTGAAGACATTCCTACTCCGCCTCTGAAATTAAATCTTACATTTCCAGCTTTCAGTAACAATCCAAGTCCAACATCAACTATTGCTTCGTCTTCAGAAGTTGTGATTATTTCGTCTGTTCTTTGTTTGTAAGTTCCAGGTCCAATCAATTGTCTGTCTCTTAATGTCGTATCTGCTCTAACTTGCAATGTGTCCGCCTTTCCATTTGAAACAAAATAATTACCGAAACCTTCCAAGCTTACAGAAGAGCTTAAAGGAACTTCAACAAAAGCGCCAGTAACGGCTTCTCCATTTGTTCCGTAACCTGCTTCGATACCAAATCTTGTTTTTGGCTTGTTTGCATTTGCAGTGCTGTCAGCAACAAACTTCTTTCTAGCTTCTGTCCTAGCATTTTCAGTACTATCCCTTACGAATTTTTCTCTTGCTTTTGCTTTAGCATCTGAAACACTATCAGAATATTGTTTTGCTTTTATTGCATTGTCTCTCGCGATTGCTTTCTTAGTACTATCTGTTAAGTATGCCTGTCTCAAAGCTCTTTCAGCTGAAACTTGATTTAAACTATCAAGTTTGTGTCTTTCTAAAGCCAAATTTTCTCTAAGAGCTTTTTCCTTTGCAGCGTTATCTTTAGAAGATTGTGTTTTTGCAGGAACATTTTTCTTTTCCGTAATTTTTGCGGAAGGAACTGCTTCAACATATTTGTGCGAATGTGAATATGAACTATTCTTTATGTCAACAATAATTGGAATACTGTTTGCTTCGTAGCCTTCCATTGCTTTACTTTTCGCAATGAAAACGTATCTTCCACTAACGACATTTTTCGCTTCCCTTCCTACATCAATAACTTTGTCTCGTACTGCTCTTTCTAATGCTCCAACAGAAGCGGTATCGCTTGGGGAGGTATTTCTTAAAAGTCCCTCAATGTAATGAATAGAAGCTTTTTCTTTTCCGTCAGGATTTTTATTTTTTCTTAAAGTTGATAGCACACTTCTTAATCCTTCTCTTCCACCAACAACATTATATGAAACTTCTCCCTTTTGAGCATAAAGTCCAAATGCACTATCTAAACTAACTTTTGTATTAGGAACTAAACCCAGATTGTTAATTATATTGTTAACTTTTGTATTAGGCGCGAAATTCATTTTGTAAGCAAAATCCTTTAGAAGAACTCCTTCTCCAGTTGCTGAATTTTCTTCGTTTCTAGAAAGAATTCTGTTCTGTCTCATTGACTGTTGAGCCTCAGCAGAATTTACATTTCCAAGATAACCCATGAGAGCCAAAGCCCCCATAGCTATCTTTGTTGAATACGATGACTTACCCATTCCCCTTTCGAGGAAAAGGTGCTTATAAACTTTGTGATTGTGTAGTCACTACATAATTAACACTAACACATGAGAAATTTCCTTTTCGGCTTAGTTTCACCATAGTAATAAATTTAAAGTGTGCAGTCTAAAAAAATTCATGGATAGTGATTGTGAATGGATTCTTCTTGCTGCAAAGGACTCTTACTCTTTTGGATTTGCCGAAAAAATTCAAAAATATTTTAAGGAAGAGAAAGGGGTGGAAGTTCCTTTAAGAGAAGTTGATATTGCCCACTTCGAAAATAAAGAAATAAGAATGAGTATACAGGATAACCTAAGGAAAAAGGACGTTTACTTCATTCACGATTCAAACAAAAATCCACAAGAATGGTGGGTTGAACTTTTACTTTTAAAAGACCTACTGCTTAACTCTTCTGCAGAAAGCGTTACTTTTGTTCTTCCAGATATGATGTATAGCAGACAGGATAGAAAAGATAAACCGCACGTTCCCATTTCTGCTCGTGCTCTCGCATATTCTATTTCTTCAGGAATAAGAAGAATAATAACAATGGATCTTCATGCTCCTCAAATTCAAGGTTTTTATCCTCCAGAAGTTCCGTTAGACAATCTTTATAGTTTTCCTGTTGTTGTTCAACATTTAAAAGAATTTCACCCAGATTACTTAAAAAATTTAGTGATAGTTTCTCCCGACGTCGGAGGAACACATAGGGCAAGGGCCTTTTTGAGCAGACTAGAAAAAGAAAACAACGGCGAACAAAAACACTCTTTTGCATTAATTGATAAAACCCGTTTAAATCCCGGGATAGTTGGAGAAATGAGACTTATAGGAGAAGTCGAAGGCAAAGACGTTCTTCTTATTGATGATATGATTAGCTCTGGAGGAACCTTGGTAAAAGCGGGGGAATTGCTTAAAGAAAAAGGAGCCAAAAGACTGATATGCTATGGGACTCATGGACTTTTTACCGAAGGCACAGAAAAACTAAAAGCAGTTTATGATGCTGTTATGACGAGCAATTCACATAATCAAACAGATAGCGGGATTGAGGTTGTCGACGTAAGCCACTTTTTTGCCGAAGCAATTTATCGAGCACAAAACGGCCTTTCTATTTCTAAGCTATTTGAATAAAACAAATGTCGGGGACAGGATTCGAACCTGCGTAAGGCACTAAGCCACAAGATCTTAAGTCTTGCCCGTTTGGCCACTCCGGCACCCCGACGTTCTTTATACTCTAAGTATTGACAAAAAGACAAAATACACACTGCTTAAAAAAGTTGCTGATTTTGATTTCTTATAGAATTATACTCTTCTAAGATTAGACACGTTTGCTTTTGCTTCCAACTCTGAAAATCTCGAATTTGAGTTTACTCTATCCCATTCATAAGTTGGAAAAGCAGGAATTCCTTCTGCTCCAAAGTCAAGATCATATCTACAGAAAGGAAAGTATTCAACAACTTTAGTAAAGGAGTCTATTATCTTTTTGAAATCGTCATCCTCTTTTCCTTCCATGCTAATGACAAGGTGTTGGCCATAAATATGTGAAATTCTCATTCTTCTTCCCTTATACTTCAAGTGCGTTACTTCCCAAGTAAGGTCATTTTCATTCAATCCAGCCTTTTCAATTAAGTCTGTCCTTGCTAATGCTACATTCCACCGTCCTCCAGAACTAAGTGTTTCTACCATAATAATTCTATTAAATTTTTCTTTTATAAGTATTATTGTGATTTGCCTTTCAAAACTTTTATTAACCGCCTTAGCCTTTTCCAATCATGAAAGAGGTTGTTGTAAAAGTTTTGAAAAAAGCGCTAAAAGAAAAGAAAGTTGACTTGACTACCGAGCAGATAGAAAGATTGGTTGAAATTCCTCCGAGTGCGGAAATGGGTGATTATTCTTTCCCATGCTTCTTCCTTTCAGAAAAACTGAAAGATAATCCTTCTCAGATAGCCCTCGAAATCAGAGAAAAAATAGGAAATCTTTCGGAAACAGATTTTGAAGATATTCAAACAAAAGGTCCTTACATAAATTTCTTTGTGAACAGAAAAAGCTTCGCAAGGCAGGTTGTCTGGGATGTAATAACACGAAAAAAGGACTTCGGAAAAACAGAAACTGGCAAGGGTAAAAGAATTATTGTTGAATTCTCTTCCCCAAACATTGCAAAGCCTTTTGGTATAGGGCATTTACGTTCAACGATAATAGGAAATTCTCTTGCAAATATTTTTGAGTTTCAAGGCTTTAAAGTAACGAGACTTAACTACCTCGGGGATTGGGGCACTCAATTCGGGAGACTTCTTTTCGCTTACGAAAAATATGGTTCAGAAAAAAAACTTGACAAAGACCCAATAGAACACTTGTATAATGTTTATGTAAAGGCAAATAAAAAATCAGATGAGAAAAATTTTAGAGAACTCTTCAAAAAACTTGAAGACGGAGACAGGAAATCTCTTCTTCTTTGGAAACTTTTCCGTGGTTTCAGCTTAGAAGAGTACAAGAAGATATACAAAACTCTCGGAATAAAATTTGATGTTTTTGAAGCAGAATCAGAATACAACAAAAAAGCCAAAGTTGTCCAACAGGACCTCCAAAAAACCGGACTTCTTAAGAAAAGTGAAGGAGCTCTTGTAATTGACCTCGAAAAATACAATCTTGGAACTTCGTTAATAGAAAAGACCGACGGTACAACCCTATATTCAACGCGAGATTTAGCTGCAGCAACCGAACGTTACAAGAAGTACAAGTTTGATAAAATGATTTATGAAACGGGACAAGAACAAAATCTTCATTTCAATCAGTTTTTCAAAATACTTGAATTAATGGGGAATAAGTGGGCAAAAAATTGCATTCATGTTGACCATGGACTTTACTTAGACAAGAAAGGAAAAAAGTTCTCAACACGAAAAGGAAAAACAGTTTTCCTCAAAGACGTTTTTGATGAAACAACAGAATTAGCTAAAAAAGAAATAGTCAAGAGGGCTGGAAAAATATCTAAAGACGAACTTGAAAAGCGAGCTCTCAAGGTTGCAATTGCTGCAATATTTTATGGTGATTTGAAAAGTAACAGAACAAACAACATCACTTTTGATATAAAAAAGTTTATTTCATTCGACGGAGATACTGGTCCGTACATACTTTATAGTTACGCGAGGGCGGGCTCAATTTTGAAAAAGGCCGCTGAAGACAAAAAGTTTGAAGTTCACGAACTCGAAGAAAAAGAGGTTGAACTTGTAAAAAAGATTTCACAGTTTTCAGAAGTAGTTAATAACGCTCAGAGAAATCTAAACCCTTCTTTAATTGCGAATTACTCATATCAACTTGCGCAGACTTTTAATGAATTTTATCATGCATGCAAAGTTATTGGTTCAGAGCAAGAATCTTTTAGACTTGCTTTAGTTCAAGCATTTCGACTTACTTTGAAAAATTCTCTGAAACTTCTTGGAATAGAAACAGTTGAAGAGATGTAAGACTACTCTCAATAGCTTTGTAAAGGACCAATCCAAAACCTATTTAAATTATATTTTCCTTTGATAGAGACAGAAAGGAGGTAAAAAGAGGTAAAAATGGTTCACATAGATAGAATGAATGAAGAATTCTTTGCTAAAACTTTGAAAGAACTCAACGTTGCTGGAGAACTTGTGCGTGCTAGGCAAGAAGAGAAACAAGGACTGCTAGATGAATTCGACACAGAATGTAAAAGATTCTTTTTCGGAAAGATTTCTGAGAAAGCACTTGCATCTTCCGTGAAGAAGACAAACGCAGAACTTCAAAGACTTGATAAGGAAATAAGACTTAATATGGCAAGAGCAAGAGGAGCTGGAGACAGAGTATCAAAACTTGTTTCAGCGCAGGCACCAGTAGGATTTAGAGCAACTCTTTCCGGAATTATCGGCGGTAGTCAAAAAGCAAAGAAAGCTAAGAAGTCAAGAAAGAAAAGAATATAATTAAAAAAAGTTTATTTTTATTTTTTATTTTAAAAATTTTCGTATGGTGGTTTTAAGAATTAGTTTGAGGCGCAGAGTTTTACTCTGGCTTGTTATTTAAAAATATCAAAAGGAGGTTAAAAAATGGCAAAAAAAAACAGTGTGGATGTTTTGGGAAGGTGGGCTTTCCTAATAGGAGTAATCCTTGCAGTAGTTCTTGGAGCTATGGGTCCAGTTGTAGGAACATGGGCAACAACTCTTGTTGTTATAGGACTTGTTGTAGGATTGCTTAATGTAGGAGATAAAGAAGTAGCACCTTTCTTGATGTCTGGAATAGTTCTGATTATTGCAAGTGCTCTTGGTGGAAACTTGATGGGCGATTTACCTTATGTAGGTTCCGTCCTTGATGCATTACTTGTGATATTCGTACCAGCTACAGTTATCGTAGCGGTAAAGAACGTATTCAGCTTAGCAAGAAATTAATTTTAATTTCTTCTTTTTTATTTTTCTCTTTTTCTCTTTTTCTTTTATTTTATGTTTTTTCTTCGTTGAAGGTCCATAAGGTTTAAAACCAAAAAAAATTTAGATTTGGTATGGACAACAGTTTTATTTACATAATCTCTTTCTTGTATGCAGCTTCAGGAATAGTCTCAACTATAGGCTATTTTCCGACAATAAAAGATTTGTTCAATGGTAAAAAAAGCGCTAATGTTAGTTCATATGTGATTTGGACTGTAACTGGTTTTTTCCCGTTCATTTATGCAATATTTATAATAAAAGATCTTTTGTTAGAAATCGTTACCGGACTGGGCTTTTTTTCATGTTTAATAATTCTCATTCTTGCTTTAAACAAAAAATACAAATAGAATCATTACTTCACTGGTAAATTCTTACTTAACCTGCTTCATTTCTTTCCAAGCAAGCTCGAACAGTGATTCCAACGCGCTAGCAAAGAAATCAGTGTTTATCCACACCCCAATATCATAGTTAGGGTGGAACTTTTCATCATCAAGAAGCATGAACATCAACTGGTTTGAGTCTATTACTGCAAACCTTGCCTTTATGTTTTCCATATTTCGAACTTCTGCAACTTTCTTCAACTCTCTTGCGATTTTGATATTATTGTTATTTATTGGGGCAGCGATTCTTATCTTAACACCACGCTTTTTACACTTTTCAAGGCTTGGCATCAAAACTTCGAACTTTCTGTTTAATCCTTCCGCAGTTGTCATGATTGTTATTGTTTTCTCTGCGTCCCTTACCATCATATCGAGATGATTGTAAAGGTTCTGTCTTCCTTTAAGGGAACCTGACATATCAGAAGGTTCTACGAACTTAACACCTTTAGTGAACAAAGAACTCAACTCATCAAGAACCTCATCGCCTTTCAAAGTCTCTAGACGTTTTGATCTCTCTTTTGCCTCAACCATTAAGTTCTTCTTCGCTCTTTCAACAACTTCCCCAGGTTTTAATGCAATGAATTTGATAGGTTTTCCCAATTTCATAAGAATAAAGCCCTTTTTCTCAAGACTTTCAAGAATATCATAAGTTCTTGATCTTGGAACATCGGATATGCTACTTAGCTCCCCTGCAGTTGAAGTCCCTCGGGAAAGAAGAGCTGTCCATACTTTTACTTCGTAAAGATTCAAATCAAATATCTTCCTTAATCGGCCTAAAAATTCTTCCTTTACTATCATTTTATTATTTTAGATTGTGTGTTCTCCTTTTAAAGATTGTTATGATAAAAGAGTAACCGATTAAGAGTTACCCTTTAGTAACAATAATCACGATTTCTCCCCTCTTATCTTTGATTTTAAACTCAATTTTGTTTTTAAATCTTTCTTTACTCTCAGTTACAATTTCAAGCTTCTTTGAATTCGTTCTGTCTTTTATCATGTTTTTCTGACTTTCCAAGATTTTTTTGAAGTCATCATCAGTAATTACATGAAGTTCAATACTGTCTTTTTTTTGTAACCCTAACTTTTTCCTAAAGTCTTGTACTGCTCTTGAAATTTCCCTAGCATAACCCTCGGCTTCAAGCTCGGGAGTTTGTTTGGTGTCAAGCTCTACATCTACATCTTTAGTATTAGCATGACTAAACCTGAATAAAACATTCTTAACATTTAACTGTGACTTAACAATCCCCTCTATATGTTTAAGTGATTCTTCTCCCTTACCTTTATCGTTCATAATCAATGTTGCACTTTGCAGAGGCCATTTCAATCCAATTTGTGCTTTGTCTCTTGCAGATAATCCTGCTTCAATTAACTTGAGGGCATATTCAAAATTTCCTTCTAGTTCTTTGTCAATCTTTTTCTTATCCGCCTTTGGCCAGTCAGACAAATGAACACTTTCCTTTTCAACAATTTTTTTCTTTCTTAAGCTCTGCCAAACATGTTCTGTTATAAAAGGACAAAAAGGAGCGAGAAGTTTTAGAATAGTGACATAAACTTCTTTAACAACAAACCGAGCTTCTTTGTCTTCCGCGGAAAGTCTATCTCTTACAAACTTTATGTATTGTCTGCTAAAATCGTTAAGCCAAAAATCTTTTAACTCTCTCGCTGCAAGATGTGGATGCAAATTTTCTAATTCTTCAGTTACTTTTTCAATAAGGGAGTTCAGCCTAGAAAGAATCCATTTATCTTCTACTCTAGTTATCTTTGCTTCCTTTGAATTCTCCTTAGAATTTTCTTTTGAAACTTCTACTAAGTTCTCAAGATGATGAAGAATGTTGAGGTTATTCAAGGGTTCTTTAGCAACGTGAAATCCAAATCTCATCTCCTGACTTGGATCTTGTATGCAGTACAACAATCTCATAGGGTCTGCTCCAATTTTTTCAGCCGCTTCGTCGAAAGGTATAGAGTTCCCCTTGCTTTTGTGCATCTCTTCCCCCTTTTCATCTTTCAAAGTTTCATAACCAAAAAGAGACCTGAAAGGAGCCTTTCCCGTTACTGTAACGCTAGCCCACATCAAAGCATTAAACCATCCTCTTGATTGTCCTGGCATATTTTCCGATATAAGGTCTGCAGGAAACCATTCTTTCCAATACTCTCTATCATTTAAATAACTCAAAGTTGAGAGGGGGACAATACCTGCATCAAGCCACGCATCTCCAACATCAAGTATTCTCGATGTATCCTTTCCACACTTTTTACATTTTATTTTTATTTCATCTATCCATGGTCGATGTATTTCCTTTAAGTTGTCAACTTTTTTCTTGTCAATCGCTACATTTCTCAATTCTTTCAAACTTCCAGCAACAAAAATCTCCCCACAATCGCATTCCCAAATTGGCAAAGGCAATCCCCAGTATCTTTCCCTAGAAATTAACCAATCTCCCATATTCTTGAACCATTCTTCTTGTCTGACCTTGCCGTACTCAGGATACCATCGAACTTTTGCATTTTCTTCAATAAGTTTCTTCCTTATTTCTTCACATTTTACGTACCATTCATCGACTAACCTGAAAACAAGCTCCTCCCCACATCTCCAACAATGGGGATATCTATGTTTGTATGGAATAATCTTGTACACAAAATCTCTTTTTTCCATGTCTTCCAAAACAAGTTTGTTTACATCAGAATATTTCTTCCCGGAAAAAGTTTCATATCCTTTAACATAATTTCCCGCTCCGTCAAGAGGAGATATCTCATTCAACTTAAGTTTTTTTCCAAGTTCGTGGTCTTCAGCTCCACATCCAGGTGCGATATGAACAATTCCTGTTCCTTCTTCTTCAGAAGCAAGTTCCCACAAAACAACCTTATGCTGTGACTTTGTCTGACTATCGAAATTTTCATAAGGCATTTCATATCCAATTCCTTCAAGAGCTTTTCCCTTTTTCTTCTCGATAACTTTGTAGTTTCCTTTAATCTCAACTAATCTCTTTTCAGCAATCCAATAATTTTTCTTTTCTTGTTCTACTTTTGCATAAACAATATCTTTGTTAACTGCGATGGCGACATTTGCAGGAACCGTCCAAGGAGTTGTTGTAAATATCAAGAAGTATTCATTCTTTTTTCCTTTAACTGGGAATTTCATAAACAACGAAGGATGAGTCACCTCTTTGTATCCTTCAGTAACTATATCATGCTTTGAACTCGCAGTTCCACATCTCCAACACCAAGGAACCGAGTCATTTCCTTTGTATAACCATCCTTTGTCATAATAAGTTTTAATCAAGAACCAATTGTGAAGATTGTTATTATCAGTCATTGTGTAATAAGAGTTGTCCCAGTCCATCCATTGCCCCAACCTTATTGACTGTTCTGCTTGAATTTTTGAAAATTTCTCAACTCTACTCTTACAAGCGTTCACAAAGTTCAACACCCCAAATTCTTCAATATCTTTTTTATCTTTTAGCCCGAGGTTTTTCTCTTCCTCTCTTTCAATCCAAAGTCCTTGGCAGTCAAAACCATTTTGGAACCTTTGTTCATAGCCCTGCATAGCTTTAAACCTTTGAAATAAATCTTTGTAAGTTCTTCCCCATGCGTGATGCACCCCCATGGGGTTATTTGCGGTTATCGGTCCGTCAATGAAACTAAATTTTTTCCCGCCTTTGTTCTTCTTTTTTAACTTTTCAAAAGTTTTATTCTTCTTCCAAAATTTCAGAACTTCTTCCTCTGTCTCTTGAGGGTTGTACATGTTATAGTTTTTAGTAGCTCCTTATCATATTATCTTCCCAATCTTTTTTAAACTCTGTGGTTAGGAACCTGTTTTCTTCTTCCATTCAGTAATCTTCCCTGCCTCTATCTCAGAACTGTCTGCCTTTCTCAACTTGGCAATCTGACTCCTATTCATTATTGGAAAATGTTTTACCTTTGCAAGATACTCTGGAATTTGCCAAACGTCTTCCTCAGAAGCCATCCAATTTAAGTAATCAAATTTTGACAAGTCAACAGGAAGAGAATAACTCCTAAGCGTTTTCTTTCCGTTATCATCAAAGTATTCATGGAAAAAACTCATAACGAGCTCCCTTATGTCTTTGTAAACTGGTTCCCTGTATCTTAAAACAGCGTGATTAGTTTTGCTTATTGCTCCCCATTTGCCATCCCGATTAAAAACACAAACAACATGATCAAAATCTTCCGGTGTTGACGTAAGGTCTATGACTAAAGGCTTTTCTCCATTTATTTTCAATGCAGCAGCAGCAAGCATTGCCCCTTCCATGCAATGCGCTTTATTTTCCCTTAAAACTTTTCTTGGGGAAAAGCAAGTATCACCTTTCTCTTCAAAGTTTATTGGAATTTTGTTAAGAAAATCCTGAATTTTTCTAGGTGTGTTTAGCGCTTTTAGTATCTTCACTTCCTTTTCGTTTAACCCGTACATGATTTGATTAAGAATTTTGATTATTAAAATGTTTACCGGGAATAAAATTAATGAACAATTAAACTGATACGGACTTTTGATTAACTGTTTAGGCTAACCATCTCCTTCTTCAATTATTAAAACTTTCCAAGATTTCTTTTTCAAGAAAATGCATTTCTCCAGGAATAACAAAGCAGAAAGGAGCTTTGACTTTTGAAGTACTAATATCCTTTATCTTTCCATAATAAATCTTTGAGTCTTTTAACCCAAGGCGTTCGCAAACAATTACTTTACTCAAAGTTATCTTCTTTTTGTTACAATCATTACTCAATCTTTTAATCGCGTCTTCAAAACTTAACCCAATGTCAACCAAGATTAATGTATGTGACTTAACTTTAAGGTTTTCTTTAACAGTAGTTAAATAGCTATCCGCAGGAAAGTTTGGCAGACTTGTTGTTTTCCCAAACTTGTAAGGTTGTAATCCTGTTTCAGCAACAGCATCCAGTATTGAACCTGCATGTATAATCTTTATTTTTATCTTCTTGTCAAAAGCCTCTTTTACTATCGCGGTGTGCGTAGTTGCGACAAGAGGGGAGCCGTAAACTAAAAGAACAACGTCACGATTTTTTGCTTCTTCAATAAATTTAAGCCCCTCAACAAATTCTCTTCCTGCAGCCACAAATTTCTTCCCCTTAAATTGGCTTACCAAAGCAGAAATCTCATAGGGAAACTCAATAGTATATGTGTCAATGTAAACTTTTTCTGCTTTAGAAATCACTTCATATGCTTCCTTGCTGTATCCATGTTCATTAAGTCCAAGCCCAACCAAGTATAACATAAACTCAATAGAAAAAACCAGTTTTTAAGCTTAACCTTCAATCGAAAAATGTGTAAGACTGTGACATATGTCACCAGGCTACCGAAAATTAGTTCGCTGATGA